>JAOZTO010000028.1 GCA_029942265.1 Desulfocapsa sp. | reverse complement strand
TTTTAGAAAATTCTTCGATTTTGAACGAAATGCCTATTCTCGGACAGCCTCCTAGTAGCACCATCTTCAGACTACCTTGAATAATAGCTTTATCAAGGTTTATTCCCTGCACTAAACTTTGCAACAAACTCAATGTTAAATTGTACAGCCTGGCATGTGAAGTCTTCACAAAGATGTGGTGGGTTGTCAACAGAAAAACCTTTTGGCCGTAAGACATCACAAGATAAGCTTTTGTATTTATTTTCGAACTGTTGGGCAAACTCGTTACAAGCATTGATAATATCATTGTCTGGAATAGCCAATTTCCTTCCCATTATGCCTATAAACATCAAAGTTCCTTCAACCAAACCACACTGCGCCCCATATTGTCCGGCTCCGTGCATCCCAATTGCCGAATCTATAATCTGATAGGATAATTCAATGTCATATTTCTCTGATAGTATTTTGAGATTGGTGGTAGCACAATTAATATCGTCATTCCAATAGTATTCCTTTACTTTTTCTTGTATAAATTTGATATCTTCCATAAATTTTCTCCTAACATTTTTCTAAAGTGAATTTTCTAAAACAGATATCTTTTGATATTTAATCATGCTTCAGTTCTACAACATCAAGTGCTACAGGCACACTTAACCTATCAAAATCATAACCTTTTTATATTCTCTACTTAAATTCCTTTTACTCCCTTGTTTGTTATGAAATCAAGTGAATCATTAAAATCCATAAATGAGTCCGTTGATTTAATAGCATTTTTGTTCGATGTCGAGGTAAATGGAAAATTTTACCACAGGCATATGGTTGATATTCCGAGGATAAAATTTTCCATTTAACGAAGAGATCGGGCAAAAAGGCATTAAATCAACAGGCTCATAAATAGCCCTCATTGACACAACACTCTCATCCCTACGTGATTTATAGAAACTACACTTTTAATGGTATCCACCAAGTACTTTTCAAATATTTTTTCGGTAAATGTTGGTATCTTATCTTGCAAATGGACGAGAGAGATCGAGTTCATAAGCTCAGGACTGGAAGTTTTAATATGAATAATCTGCTTTTCATAAAGCTCATTAGTGACAAGATGTGAGGCAACGATTCCTATTCCAATATTATTCTTAATTGCTGAAATCACAGCCTCATGGCTATCCACCGTCAAGACATTACGCACCTGTATATTATTGGATTTAGCAAAGTGGTGTTTGAACCACTGTTTAATCGTTTGCTGATCCTTTCTATAACTTATAAAATCTTGTTTCAACAAGGATGCAAAAGAAAGATCACCTCCCAGTGATTGCTCATAATAATATTTAGAGCAAGCGAGTATTACTTCTTCCTCGACAACGGCATCAAAATGAAAAATATCAAGGCTTCCAATATGGGTATTTTGCGTTAGGAATACATCAATCAAGGCAAAGTCAATTTGACCACTCCTTAACAATGGAAACAGTGTCTCTGGTGTTCCAAACTCAAGGGTAAATGTTACATCCTGATATTTTGCTCTAAAACCTGCTACCATCAAAGGAAGATACGCCTTCCCAAACTCCATTGGAGCACCAATCCTAAGTTCGCCAGTCGGGTGATCTTTGGCATTTTCGATACCTTTTAAATAGGATTGCAAATCTTCCACAAAAGGTGCGACGATTTCATACAGGCGTTCAGCGGCAGCAGTTGGAACCAATTGTTTGTGAAGTCGGATAAACAAAGGGCTACTTACCTCTCCTTCCAGTTTTTGAATTGATTGGCTTACGGCAGATTGACTGACATACAATACTTCTGCCGCTGCAACGATGCTCCCCTGCGTAAATACATGATAAAAAACTTTTAGACGATCCAAATTTTGCAACATAAGTATTACTTCACCTGTGGATTATTTTATATAATTATACTTATTAGCGTACCTTCGCTATAATTACAATATATTAGATTCGTAAAAATTCTTCATATTCGAGACACAGAATATCGTACTAAAAATTTAGTTCAACAGGAGATTGGCAATGATGGAATCAAATCAACAGACACAATTTGCATCTTTTTTCAATTACTCTATTTCAAAGTCTATCACTGATTTTGCAAAAAAATGCATACTTAACCTGGTCTATATCTTCCACCCGGAAGATACCTTGGTCACAGTTAGTGACTTGGCTGATAACAAAACACGCAGTACAGTCAAAGTGCTGTTTTGGGTAGCTGTCGCCATGGTATTTTCTCTTGCTGTCGGGCAATTGAAATAATACTGAACAGTACTCGTTTTGCACACCAACCGCACTCATTGCCCTTTAATTCATGCTTGTTTTCCCACATGGTTCTATTTTATATCCAACATGATCCGGAAAGGGTTTTGATGATGGCGTCGTAAAAACCATCCATCATTTACTAGTATTTTCGAAAACGAGCCCATTGATGCGCCTGTTTATTTAGCAGGTTTCCCCTATTTCTGAAAACTAAAACACCTCGAATTCAACTAGTTACCTTTTTATTTCCTTTAAAAGGGCCTTAAACAACAGACACATTATTATTTTCAAAAAATAATACCATTGCTTTAGGGGAAATTATTTTGTATGTCTAGGTGCTTATCTGACAATAGATGTTTCGTTCAAAATCGAAAAGTTTTCTATAAATACGCACAGCCATATGTGTGATATTCTGAATATTATTTCTTGACTTGACAATTCTGAAAAGTTTGGACGAATATGAGGCACACCTGAAGTTCTGAAGTTACAGTTCAGTAGTATGCCAATTATCGGGTATGCGCTGAATAGTTACATGAATTCTTGGCCATTTGGGTTGATTAAGAAATTTACAAGCGAGGATACAATGTTGAAAAATTTGAAACTTTGGGCAAAAATCATGGTAGTCATGTCTGCTTCAAGCTTAATCGTTTGTACCTTGCTGGTTGTAAGTAACGTAAATAGCATGTCGAAATTGATTCAGACTGCTGAGCATAATGCTCTTGCTGCACACATGAAATCGATCACTAACAGTATTTACGCTCAAAGTAGAAAAGCAGAAACAATGAGTGCTTTGGTTGCGGGGATACCGCAGGTTCGTAAAAATTTTGCCGCTCGTGATCGAGATGCACTAGCTGAAATGTTTTTGCCCGGATACAAATTATTACATGACAATTATGGCGTGGAACAATTTCAATTTCTCCTGCCACCGGCAACCTCATTTCTGCGCGTACATAAACCTCAAAAATTTGGCGATGATCTTTCTAAAATGCGTCTAACTGTGATTAAAACCAGCAAAACACTGGAACCAACTCGCGGCTTAGAATATGGGGTTGCAGGACTCGGCGTTCGCGGAATGGTACCTGTTATTGAAGATCAAAGGGCTATCGGAGTTATCGAATTTGGCCTCACATTTGGTCAGCCTTTTTTTGATGAGTTCAAAGCTAAAAATGGTGTTGATGCCGCTATGTATCTGAAATATAAAAATGAAGATTTCATAACACTAGGATCAACACATGGTAAAGATTCATTGCTTTCAATGGAAACAATCGCTCAAGTTTTGACCGGTGAACCACAGCTTCAACACCTTGACATCAATGGGGTACCTCATGCCGTATATGCACAATCAGTCAATGATTTTTCCGGTAAACCCATTGGCGTAGTTGAGATTGCGATGGACTATAGTAGCTACGTTACCGCACTCAGTGACGCTAAACGCAATAGCATCTTGTTAGGACTACTTGCTCTTATCATTGGTATTATTATTGCGATTTTAACAGCACGAAAAATTGGTAGTCAGGTTAATGCCGTTCTAATGGGTGTAAACAGGGTAGCTCAGGGAGATTTAACGAATCACATTGTTGTCGAAGGACGAGACGAAATCAGTCAGTTAGCAAGAGCTACAAATGAGATGCGTCATAATCTGCATGCATTAGCATCCGAGGTTCGAGACAAAGCAAATGATGTCAATAACGCAGCTCAAAAAATTACTTCTGTGGTACATCGTCAAGCTGCCACTTCCACAGAAATGTCTGCATCTGTTACTGAGATCACCTCAACCATGGAGGAGTTTTCAGCTTCATCAACGCAGATTGCCGACTATTCCGAATCCGTTGTCGATGTCGCCAATCAAACGCTTGAAGGAAGTCGTAAGGGTTCAGAGGCAATGCAGTCGGTGTTGGAAAAAATGCACGATATTCGCAATGATAATCAAGTAAGCTTGCAAGAAATCATCGAACTCGGAACTAAATCCAAACAAATCAGTAAGGTGATGGAAATCATCAATAATGTCGCTGACCAAACCAAGCTGATCGCCTTTAATGCTGCTTTAGAAGCTTCAAGTGCCGGGGATGCAGGTAAACGATTTTCAGTTGTCGCTGCGGAGATCAGAAGACTAGCAGATAGTGTCACAGATTCAACCAGCGAGATCGAGATTAAAATAAATGAAATTCAAGATTCCATCAGTCGCTTAGTGATCACATCAGAGAAAGGTGCGGGTGGAATTGTTGCAGGAACCACGGCCAGCACACATACCGCCGAGAGATTAAATGAGATTGTTTTTGCAGCCAATGAAACTAGCAATTCTGCACAGCAGATATCTCTTTCAACTCAGCAGCAGAAAACAGCTAGTAGCCAAGTTCTTATCGCACTTCGCGAAATTGTAACAGGAAGTACACAAACTGCCGAATCAATTACTCAAATATCAGATGTCAGTAAAGAAATGTCACAATTATCATCTTCCCTGACAAAAGTTGTTGATCAGTTTAAACTTAAACCAAAGTCTTAGTAAATATTCGGCTAGCACCCCATCTTCGCTTGATCCGGCCTGTTCACATATGAACCAATATAGGTCACAGGCCGGATCAAGCGAACCTGGGGCACTATCCAAACATTTACAGTTCAGTGGTTAATCCTATTTTTGAACCGAACCCGAATGTTTACAAGTCTTAAACTGAAACGATGAATCCTATTAAAGTACTTCTGGTTGATGACAGCTCTCTGGCACGAGAAATGCTCCGTGAGATTCTTGAGCATGAGCAGGACATAGTTGTTATTGGTGAAGCCGTAGATGGGCGTGATGCAATCGAGAAAGCCCAAACGCTTCATCCAGATCTGATCACGATGGATCTTGAGATGCCTGTGATGAACGGGATAGAAGCGATTTCGGAAATCATGTGCTCTAAAGCCGTGCCGATCTTGGTTGTAAGCGGTGCCAGTGATGCAGAAAAAGCCTATCTGGCAATTTGCCGAGGCGCCTTGGATGTTGTTAATAAGGCCGATATCACTTCCACATGTATTAAGGAGTTTATTTCAAAGATTCGTATGTTGGCAGGTGTTCCGGTGATCACCCATATTCGACAAAATAAAAATGATCACAACACTCTGGAACCCCCATCAGCACCAACCATAAAGAAAATTTTAGAGGCAGTAGTGCAACCGGCACAAGCGTATTCATCTAAAATTTTTGCCATTGCCAGTTCCACTGGTGGACCACAGGTTCTGGAAAAAATTTTGACACAGTTACCCGCTAATTTTTCTTGTCCGGTTTTTATTGCACAGCATATTGCAGAAGGTTTTGCTTCAGGGATGACGAACTGGTTAAACCAGATTTGTAAATTACCTGTGAAAATTGCACAAAATGGTGAGCAAATTCAAGCTGGAACAGTCTATATTGCACAACCTGAGAGTCATTGTACCGTATTGTCTACGCACCAAATTGCATTAATCCCTAGTCATAAGCAGGATACCTATCATCCGAGTTGTGACCGTTTGCTAGACTCAGTCGCCGATGTGTACAAGGACAAAGCTGTTGGAATTATTATGACAGGTATGGGCCATGATGGTGCGTCAGGGATTGCGAAAATATTGGCCAATGGTGGAACAACCATTGGCCAGGACGAAGCGACTTCGCTTATTTATGGAATGAATTATTGTGCTATTTCAGCCGGAAGTGTGCAAAAATGTCTTCCTGATCATGCGATTGCTGAAGAAATGATTCATTTGGCAGGTTTTTAGGTATGACTATTTCAACTATTAGCAACCATATTTCCCAACGTTGTGGGCTTAGCTTTGATGATGCGCTTGGAGAGGAAAAACTCCAAACTGTAGTTGCTAATAGGATGCAAAAAACAGGTCAGATTACAATTCCAGAATACTTCAATCAAATCATTTCAAATGAAGAAGAATTCCAGTGCCTGATTAACCTGCTAACAATCAATGAAACCTATTTTTTTCGTGAACCAGAACAGTTGCATTTTGTCGCTGATCAACTTGTCCCTAAGCTACTTGCGCATACCAAAGAAAAGCAATTTGTTCGAATATTAAGTGCTGGTTGCTCCTCAGGAGAGGAACCCTATTCTCTGGCGATGGCTCTGTGGCAACGCTATGGGGAAGATATGCGCCAGTGGTGTGAAATTACTGGAATTGATATTGATAGCACTATTCTAAATAATGCTCGTAAGGGAATGTACCGTGGTTTTTCTTTTCGCGGAATTCCTACTGAAATCCGCTCACAATTTTTCGAACAAAGAGGCGACGAGTGGCAGATTAACAATGACATTCGATCATTAGTTAAGTTCCAGGAACTCAACCTGTTGTTTGGAAAGAACCCGCCCAACATTGAACCGTTAGATATCATTTTATTTCGTAACGTTTCGATCTATTTTGATGAGCCAACACGTCTTCAAATACAGAAAAACATGCGCACGTTATTGAAAGAAGATGGTGTTCTCATTGTTGGTTGTACAGAAACACTCGCAAATGACCTCGGTGTTTTCAACTTGATAAAGGAAGATGGACTTTTTTACTTCAGTAAGTCAAAGCCCGAAATCATAGAATCGCACCACCCCGGTTTTAAGCAAATATCTCCTGATAAAAAAAATAGCGTGCTTGCTGAATCATTTGAATTAGTTACTGATCCTCTACCGGTCTTAACTTTTCCTAAAAACTGTCAGGAACAAGTACCTGCTTCTATTTGCTTGGATGAGTTGCGTAAACAAGTTGAAGAGCAGCAATATGATACCATCCTGCCTCAACTGGAAGAACTATTAGAAAATGACTCGCAGAATCAGGATGCTTTGCTACTCAAAGCCCAAGTTCTGATGAATCAAAAAGAATTTATCCTTTCTGAATCGGTGGTACGCTCAGTTCTGCAAGCGGAAACCTGGAATGTAGACGGCTTGGTTCTTTTAGGGTTGATTGCAAAATGGAATCAACAGATGGATGAGGCTCTAAACCATTTTAAACAAGCGATCTATTGCGAACCAAGTTGTTGGCCTGCCCACTATTATTTAGCAGGTCTTTATCGTAAAAATAGCTCGCATACGCAGGCGAGCCGGGAATATCGAATCACTTTACAATTGATGTCCAGTAGCAGTGAGACAACAGGCTTAAAATCTATTTCACTGGGTCTACCGATAGCAGAGATTCGCCACCTCTGCGAGTACCAGATAGTACAACTGGAAGGTCTAACAGATTGTCGGATTTAACAGGATAACAAAACCATTATGGCAATAGATTTGACAAAATTTGTTTCACGATTTGTAGAAGAGGCTCATGAGCACCTCTCTAAAATCAGTGACGGCTTATCTTCTTTAGAGCAGGGTGCAGACGATGCTGAATTGATTAATGCCTTGTTTCGATCGGCTCATACCATTAAAGGTTCATCTCGGATGGTCAAGTTAATTACTATTTCCGAGGTGGCACACCTGATTGAAGATCTTTTGTCTGCCATACGTTCTGGAACGTTGCAGTTTAATGCAGATGTTTCTCAGGCCTTATACAGTGGTATTGATGAGATATCGCGGCTTGTTGATATTGTTGCAGAAAACCCTGCAGACCCCAAATTACCAGCAGTCGACGAAAAACTTTGCCAACTGTTAGCCGCCCCATTATCTTCTGACTGTTGCGAGAGTCCACTCCCTAAGGCTGTTGAGAATGAAATAGATGATAAGTTGGTTATAAAAACAACACAGGGTGATTCCGTTCCAGAGCAAAAGTTGAAAGTTTCGGACACAGTAAGGGTTCAATTACCCAAGCTTGATCAATTGATCAAACTGATGGGTGAAGTGGTTTCCAGCCGTGCACGTATGGACCAACGTGTGAATGAGTTACACGGTCTGGAACGTATGCTTGAAAACAGTGATGCTCTCAATCCCCTACTCCCCAAGATTAAAAAATTTAATCGTTCTTTAAAAAATGATGTTCTGGCCCAGAGTCTGTTGATGGATGAACTGCACGATTCTGCGTTATTGATGCGAATGTTACCATTGTCAATGGTCTTTGATTCTGTCAGCCGACTCATGCGTGAATTGGCCCGTTCTATGGGGAAGAAAATTGAATGTGTGATCAGTGGTTCTGAAATCGAACTAGATCGCCAGATCATCGACCAACTATCTGATCCAATTCTTCATTTGCTCAGAAACGCTCTCGATCATGGAATTGAATCTTCTGAACAGCGCCAGAAAACAGGCAAACCAGCGGTGGGGCGCATTTCATTATCGGCTTATCAAGATGGAAGTTGGGTCGTCATAGAAATCAGTGACGATGGTGCAGGTATCGATATTGACAAGGTAAAAAGCAAAGCAGTGCGTAAAGGGATCATCTCTGAAGAACTTGCTAAAGGGCTCACTCAAGATGAGCTTGTCGATCTGATATTTACTCCCGGTTTTTCAACCAGCCCCATTATTACCGAGATGTCTGGGCGTGGTGTGGGTATGGATGTGGTTAAACGCAGTATTGTTATTGAGTTAAAGGGTTTAGTTTCTGTTACAACAATACTGGGCCAAGGCAGTACCTTTACTATCCGTTTACCTCTTTCTCTGGCCGTTATGCGTGTCTTACTGTTTGAAGTTGACAGCTTACCGTTCTGCCTTACTGCGCAGCATATCGCGACGCTGGTGCGAATTCCGCGTGATTCCATAATGGTGATCGCAGGAGGCCGACAAGCAGTTATTCTAGACAATGAATTTGTCCCGGTAGTCTCTCTTGTAGATATTATAAAAGTTCCTAAGCTAAAAAAAGCAACGAAGCTAAAAATTGTCCCCCATCCGATGCTGCAACTGGTCGTTATACAGATTCGCCTTGAAAAAATGGCATTTATCGTAGATGCTTTGCTTGATGAACAGGATCTCGTGATCAAACCACTTCCCAAACATTTACATAAAATCGAGATGGTATCCGGGATGGTTGTGACGGGGAAGAATGAGCTTGTGAGCGTGTTGCATGCACCTGCTCTTTTCACTGCGGCACGTAAATTACAGCAGGCATCTTCCAAAAAAGAACAGAATAATGAAGGTGCATTTGGCACCGATACTGTGAAAATTTTAGTAGTCGACGATTCACCCAGTACGCGTGAAATCGAAAAGGAGTTGCTTGAATCATACGGTTATCAGGTTACTGTAGCTGAAGACGGTCAAGACGGATTGAACAAGGCTAAAGCAGAGTTATTTGATGCCGTACTCACAGACGTTGAGATGCCGATTATGGATGGTTTTTCTTTAACCGCTAAATTGCGTGAAGAAGAGTCCTATCAAGCGGTACCAATCATTATTATTACATCGCGTGAGCAGGAAGAGGACAAACGCCGCGGCGTTCAAGTGGGTGCGGATGCCTACATTGTAAAAAACGATTTTGAACAGAGTAGCCTTATTGACACCTTAAAAACGCTGTTAGGATAAACAGGAAGAGGGAGGAGAAACGTGCGTATTTTAGTAATAGATGACGATATATTATCATGCGAGATGACTGTAGCAATTCTTGAAGAGTTGGGGCATAAAACTATCATGGCCGCAAATGCCGTGGAAGGTGCAGAACTACTAGGGGATGGTAGTGAGTTCGAGGTCGTATTTAGTGATTTAAATATGCCGATGGTCAGTGGAATTGAACTTTTCAGGGAGATACGCGAGCAACAGATTACCATCCCTTTCATTCTTTTAACCGGTGATGATCCAGCCGATGCTCTTACTCTTGAGCCAAAGCTTGATGGCTGCCTGATGAAAGATTTCACTCTACCTGAAACATTAGAAGCTATCTTGTCCGATATAATGAAGCCGCAAGAATAGCGAGAGGTTCTGTATGAGTACTACAAAAAAGATATCGGTAAGCCAAAAAATTACCCAACTTAAAAATACCTTTGTCGACAAACTTCCTCAGCAACTGATTAGCATCAATGAGCTTTGGGAGCAGCTAAGAAATGAACCTGATACCGTAGAATTGATAAAACAGTTGCACCTGATAACTCATAATCTAAAAGGTACCGGACGCACCTTTGGTTTTTCTGCCTTCGGTGACGCTGTTGCTCAGTGTGAAGAGTTGTGTAATATTCGGTTATCGCATACCGCAGAACCTGATTTTGATTGGCCTCGACAATTTGAAGTCAGCCTGAAAGTACTGGAACAGAAAGTGAATGCCCTAAAAAGTATCACCGAAAAAACGACGGCGAAAAGTATAGTTTCCCATAGTACAAACGAGCCTAAAGCCCCTTCTCTTCCTCTAAATGAGCACGGTTGCCTGATATATATTTGCGAAGATGACCCCATTATGTTGGATCAGCTTATCACACAACTTTCATGCTTCTCGTATCAAGTTATTGGATTTACTGAAATAGACAAACTGAAGAATGCCATCGTAGAGCATCGACCGAACGCTCTTATTATGGATATTAACTTCCCTGAAGGAAAAAATTTGGGAACTGATTTTGTTCGTCAATTACGACAGGAAATAACTTACCAACTGCCGGTTCTCTTTCTTTCCAGCCGTGGTGACTTTGATGCACGCATTGCTGCCGTATTAGCCGGCGGGGTAGGTTATTTCACTAAACCTGCCAGCATCCAGGAACTCATCGCCTCACTGGATAACTTAACTAATCAAGAAGAAGTGGAACCGTATCGCATTCTGGTGATGGATGATGAACCGACGATCGCAGATTATCATAGCGTTATCTTGCAAGAGGCAGGGATGTTGACAATTTGTGTGAATGACCCTAAAAACATTTTACAAGTACTAAAAGATTTCAGGCCAGACCTGGTTTTGATGGATATGTACATGCCTACTTGCTCAGGATGTGATCTTGCTATTTTGATTCGTCAAATCAAGGATTTTACTGCACTTCCTATTATTTACCTCTCGAGTGAAACTGATAAGAAGAAGCAAGTCTCAGCAATGCGGGTTGGTGCAGAAGGTTTTATGACCAAGCCTGTTGCTGCCAGTGAGTTGGTTGCAGCTGTTGAAATCAGAGCTGAACGAATGCGATCTTTACGTTCGCTTATGGTCACTGATAGTCTGACGGGCCTGTTTAATCACACCACAACCACCCAACTGCTAAAAACGGCAATGCTTCACAGTCAACGAAACAAAACATCACTCTGTTTTGTAATGATTGATTTAGATCATTTTAAAAACGTCAACGACAGCTACGGCCATCCCGCTGGCGATCAGGTACTTATCGCTATTGCTCGTTCTATGAAAAAACGTTTTCGTGGCTCTGATGTTGTTGGTAGATACGGTGGTGAAGAATTTGCCTTGGTTCTACAGGATATTACCACCGACAAAGCCTTAGACATTGTCACTGAATTACGAGAAAAATTTGCCCAATTGCTGTTTAATGAAAACCAGACGAGCTTTTCATGTACTTTCAGTGCCGGGATTGCAATATGTACCCAAGATGACACCCTTGAAACTCTACGCAATGCTGCGGATCAAGCACTGTACGTCGCAAAGGATAGAGGACGGAACCAAGTCGCTATTGCTTCAGAGACCCTATTATGACGGATGTAAATTTAGAGCATATTTTGACAAAAACCCGTTTTGACAACAAAGAGATTGTTGATGTTGATGAGCCACATGCTCAACTGGTTGTTTTTTCTTTGGGTCAGGATTGGTATGCATTTAATGGTGAATACATCAGAGAGATTCTTGCGAACGCAGAAGTATTTTTTCTACCATGTTGCCCTCCATCACTCGAAGGAGTTGTAAACGTTCGAGGGGATATCGAATCTGTTATACGCATGAACGATCTTCTCGGAGCTAAGTCTTCGGAAAGTTCTGCGGCAGTTTTACTTGGTCGAACCAGTGCCATGAATAGCGGCATTCGTGTTGATCAGGTGATCGATGTAATAGAGATTGCACAGAGTAGTATTCACACGCCCCCAGCAGACCTTCCAGAGTCATTGCAACCCTATGTTAAAGGGATATTTAACTTTCAAGATCACCCCGTTAATTTGCTTAATATTGAGTTGATTTTCGCTAAATATGCTGAAGGTTTAGGAT
>JAOZTO010000027.1:7564-12356 GCA_029942265.1 Desulfocapsa sp. | reverse complement strand
CTATTTATTTCACGCCACTTGATACAAACAATGAAATTGACGGAAAAAAAATTCGTACAATTGTTGAGCAGGAATACAAAAAAGCAAATATAACCATTGAACAGGTTACAACAGGTGCAGTCATTATTACAGGAGAATCCGCCAGAAAAGCCAATGCTCAGCAAGTCGTTGCAACGCTGTCAGGTCTTGCAGGAGAATTTGTAGTGGCTACTGCAGGACCTGCCCTTGAAGGGATTATTGCAGGGAAAGGTGCCCATGCCCATATTGAATCAAAAAAACGGGGCGCGGTTGTTGCAAACCTCGATATCGGCGGCGGTACAACGAACATTGCAGTGTTTAAGAATGGGGAAGTTATAGATACATCTTGCCTGGATATAGGTGGTCGATTACTGCAATTTTCTGACAATAAAGGGACTATCTCTTACATTTCTGACAAAATGGTGATTATTGCAAACTCCCTTAACATTCCTCTTGCAATCGGAACAGTTGTCACTTCTGAAACGCTTCTGCTTCTTGCCACTGCCATGGCTCACATCCTTGAAGCAGCTTTAAGCGTTCGTCCTGCAACTCCGTTATTTGAAAGTTTAGTCACCGACAAAGCACTCAGACATGACTACACAATTGACTACGTCTCCTTTTCGGGTGGAATTGCAGACTGCTTGGATTCCGATTTACTTACAGATAACTTTCCATATGGAGATATGGGCGTATTCCTGGGACGGGCTATCAAGGATTGCAAAATCTCTAATACAATTAAAATTCTCACAGCAGATGAAACTATCAGAGCTACAGTGGTAGGGGCAGGTTCACACACAACTAATATCAGTGGTAGTACCATCAGTATTGCCGATAACGCCCTGCCCATTCAGAATATTCCGGTATTACGGCTTAGCTCCGCAGAAGAAAATGCACCTCTTTCGCAATGGGCAGAGATTATCAAGAAAAAGCTCGAATGGTTTACACTAAAAGAAGAACAGCTTAGTCCAGCTCTTGCATTCAAGGTACGGGATAGACTCGATTTTGATGGTGTTCAAAAACTTGCGGCAGCTATTATCGATGGTATGCGTGCAATATTATCACTCCCCGCACCACTTATTGTTGTGGTTGAAAATGATTTAGCTAAAGCCCTGGGGCAGGCGTTGAACACACTCGTCAAAAAAGAAAAAGATGTGATTTGTATTGATTCCATAAAAGTTGACAGTGACGATTATATAGATATTGGGAAAAGCCTTGCTAACGGCAGGGTTGTGCCCGTTATCGTTAAAACGCTAGTCTTTGGCTAGTAAATATTCGGCTAGCATACCGTTTTCGTTTGATCCGCCTTGTTCACATATGAACAAATATAGGTCACAAGCCGGATCAAACGAAAATGGGGCACTATCCAAACATTTACATTTCAGTTGTTTGGCTTGTTTTGAACCCAACTCGAATATTTACTTTGGCTACTAGCTTGTAAATGTAAAAACAAAACAAAGGACAAAAGAATGATATTGAAAACAAAACTCTTTGGAACCGTCTATTCGTTCCGTGATGTTAATGATGTCATGGCTAAGGCCAACGAAGAAAAATCAGGCGATCAACTTGCAGGAGTTGCCGCTGAATCATTAACAGAGATGATTGCTGCAAAAGATGTCTTAAGCCATCTGACCCTTGAGGATTTACGTAACAACCCTGCCGTACCGTATGAAAGCGATGAGGTCACACGAATTATCCAGGATCAGGTCAACGAAAAAATTTACAGCAGCATTAAGCGAATGAGCCTTGCTGAGTTCAGAGAATGGTTGCTGAGTTATGATACAAGCCCTGCGGATATTCATCGGATTTCAAGGGGGCTTACCTCTGAGATGATTGCAGGAGTTACCAAACTCATGTCCAATCTTGACCTTATCTACGCCGCATCCAAGATTAAAGTTACCGCCCACTGCAATACAACCATCGGGGAGAGCGGGACACTTGCGTTCCGGCTCCAGCCAAACCACACGACTGATGACATTGACGGTATTCGAATTTCTCTATTTGAAGGGTTGAGCTACGGTATCGGTGATGCCGTTATCGGATTAAATCCTGTTGATGACAGTGTTGACTCCGTAGCTTCTATCTTGAAAATGTTCCAAGAGATTAAAGAAACATATGACATTCCGACCCAAACCTGTGTTCTGGCTCACGTGAAGACTCAAATGGAAGCTATTCAACAGGGTGCTCCTGCGGATATGATTTTCCAGAGTATTGCAGGAAGCCAGAAAGGAAACGAAGCCTTTGGTCTTGACGCGTCGATGATGTCAGATGCCATGGATCTCGTGTTAAAAGAAGGCACATCGGCAGGGCCAAATGTCCTTTATTTTGAAACCGGACAAGGTTCAGAGCTCTCATCCGAGGCACACCACGGCGTTGACCAGGTCACACTAGAAGCACGATGTTATGGCTTTGCCAAACATTTCTCACCCTTTCTTGTCAATACTGTTGTTGGTTTTATCGGCCCTGAGTATCTCTATGATAATAAACAGGTCATCAGAGCTGGCCTTGAAGATCACTTTATGGGTAAGCTCACAGGACTCCCCATGGGTGTAGATGCCTGTTACACCAACCATATGAAGGCTGACCAGAACGATATCGAGAACCTTGCAGTACTTCTTTCAAGTGCAGGCTGTAACTACTTTATGGGTATTCCACAGGGCGATGACATCATGCTCAATTATCAATGCACAGGCTACCATGACGCAGCAAGTCTCAGGGAAGTACTCAATTTAAAACCCATAAACGAATTTGCTGTTTGGCTTGAACATATGGGTATTCTTGAAAACAACCGACTCAGCAGTAGAGCAGGTGATGCAACAATTTTCTTTAAATAGACAGTAAATATTCGGCTAGTCCCCCATCTTCGTTCGATCCGGCTTGTTCACATATGAACAAGCCGGATCAAACGAACCTGGGACACTATCCAAACATTTATAACTCAGGGTAACCTTCAGTGATTTAGCCTGTTTTGAACGTAACCGGAATATTTACAATAGATAAGAAGCAAGGAGAGAGCAACGTGATTTCAGACAATGACCTTAAGCACATTATAGAAGAAGTACTACACTCCTTTAAAGCAACACAAGCAGTTGCTAATCAAGATGAGATTTCACAGTCAGACGATATTCTGCCAGACTTAACAGCTGTTGACTTAAAAAAAGAGCTGTTAGTACCCGATCCGCACAACCGGGAAATGTATATGCAGTTAAAGGAGTCGACTTCAGCCCGTGTCGGTATATGGCGCAGTGGCCCAAGACCTCTTACCCGTTCTCTGTTGCGGTTCAGAGCCGATCATGCCATTGCACAGGATGCAGTGTTCAGCAATGTATCTGATGCCTGTCTTGAAAGCATGGAACTTAAAAGTATTCAGTCATGTTGCAAGGACAAGGATGAATTTCTGACACGCCCCGATCTTGGCAGACGATTCGATGACAAAAACATTGCCATCTTAAAGGATATTTGCCCGGCAAATGCAAGCGTTCAGATATTTGTTGCAGATGGATTAAGTTCAACAGCCGTTGAAGCCAATGCCAAGGATGCGTTACTCTCGATTAAACAGGGATTAAAAAGCTATGACATTAATGTCGGCACTCCTTTTTTCGTAAAGTTTGGACGTGTTCCCTGTATGGATATGGTTTCTGAAATACTGAACCCGACAGTTACAGTCCTGCTCATTGGAGAACGTCCGGGCCTTGCCACTGGTGAGAGCTTAAGTTGCTATATGGCCTACAAAGCATCAACCACAATGCCCGAAGCCAACAGAACTGTGATTTCCAATATCCATAACGACGGAACTCCTGCTGTAGAGGCAGGAGCCCACATTGCCGAAGTAATTAAAAAAATGCTCGAACAAAAAGCCAGCGGCTTGGAACTCAAACAATAGAAGGAGAGAATCGTGAAAGGTGACGCATTACGTTCAGAGGTCTTAAGTATTCGCTTGATCGCGAATATCAATCAAGACATGGCAAAAGAATTATCACTCCCGGCAACACACAAAAGCGTTGGTATATTTACAACTGATTGTGATGACGTTGGATACTCGGCACTTGATGAGGCTACCAAAAAAGCTGAAGTTCAAGTTGCTTATGCCAAATCATTCTATGGTGGCGCCTCAAATGCCAACTCAAAACTTGCTGGTGAGTTTATTGGTATCTTGTCAGGCCCAAGTCCTGCTGAAGTAAAAAGTGGTATTGATGCAGCTCTTGAATATGTCCAAAATGATGCCTGTTTTTTCAGCGCCAACGAAGATGATACCATAGCGTATTTTGCTCACTGTATCTCAAGAACAGGGTCTTATCTTTCAAAAACTGCCGGGATACCGGAAGGTGAACCTCTGGCATACCTTATAGCACCACCAATTGAGGCTATGTACGCCCTCGATGTTGCAATGAAAGCAGCAGACGTAACGATGGCGAGTTTCTTTGGTCCGCCTTCTGAAACAAACTTTGGCGGTGCCTTGCTCACCGGAAGTCAATCAGCCTGTGCAGCTGCCTGTCAGGCATTTGCTGAAGCCGTGATAGCCGTTGCCGAAAACCCCATGCGCTATTGACATGCAAGCACAAGCACTTGGATTACTTGAGACGTTCGGGCTAATTCCTGCAATTGTTGCTGCTGATACTGCGGTAAAATCAGCAGATGTTACTTTAAAAGAACTGCAATTCACTGGGAAAGGTCTGGTTACTGTTGTTATTCAGGGAGACATCAGTTCAGTAAGGGCTGCGCTTGATGCGGCTGAGAATGCTGCGGGAATAATTGGTACTGTCCATTCAGCAACTGT
>JAOZTO010000027.1:2829-7464 GCA_029942265.1 Desulfocapsa sp. | reverse complement strand
ACAAATGGTTGATAAAGATTTACTCTCCATGCAGGAAGCAAGATCACTTGTTCGAGGAGCCAAGATAGCCCAGGAAATTTTGGCAACCTGGCCCCAGGAAAAAGTGGATCGTTTAACTGAGTCCATTGCAAAAGCAGCTATAGCAGAATCTGGAAATCTGGCAAAACTTGCCGTGGAAGACACTGGATTTGGTAGGTGGCAGGACAAGAAAGCCAAAAATATATTGGCATCAGACACCTTATACAAACACATTGCCTCAATGAAGACTATTGGTATTATCAATGAAGATACCGATAAAAAACTGATCGAGATAGCCACACCTGTTGGTGTTATTGCCGCTTTGGTTCCCTCCACAAACCCGACTTCCACAACAATCTACAAATCCATAATCGCAATTAAATCTGGCAATGCAATTGTTTTCAGCCCTCATCCCAGTGCTCTGAACTGTATCCGAGAAACGATCGCTGTAATACACAGCGCACTGCAATCCATGGGGGCGCCGCAAGAACTAGTCACAATGATGAGCATCCCAAGCCTTGAAGGGACAACTGAGTTGATGAAACAGGCAGATCTTATACTGGCCACAGGCGGCCCTGCCATGGTTAAAGCAGCTTATAGTTCAGGAACTCCTGCTATTGGCGTGGGAGCCGGAAACGTACCCGCATTTATCGAAAGAAGTGCCGACATTCCTCGTGCAATTGATCGAATCATGTCGAGCAAACTCTTTGATAACGGTACTGTTTGCGCCTCTGAACAGGCCATTGTTACTGAAACCATCATTGCCGATTCGGTGTGTAAAGAGCTTACTGCAAAAGGCGCCTATTTTTTAAACAACAGTGAAGCTGATAAAGTTAAAGCCATTATGGAACGTGCTGATGGCAGTATGAATCCTGCCATCGTTGGAAGACCTGCTTCATATATTGCAAGTCTTGCCAAAATCAGTATTCCAGACAACACAAAAGTCATGGTGTACAAGGAAGAAGGAATCGGTAAAAACTATCCATTCTCAAAAGAAAAGCTCACAGCTCTTCTCGGATTTTATACCGCCGATAATTGGCAGGAAGCGTGTGAAATATGTTTCAAACTGCTCAAGAATGGCGGTATCGGACATTCACTTGTCATACATTCCAAAAATGATTCAGTCATACGGGAATTTGCCATGAAAAAACCTGTCTCTAGGTTGCTGGTCAACACTCCATCGACTCATGGAGCTGTCGGAATCTCGACCAATCTTCCACCATCACTCACTCTTGGATGTGGTTCAGTGGGTGGAAGTTCGACATCTGACAATGTTGGCCCCAAACACCTGTTCAATAGCCGATGGCTTGCTTATGGAACCAATCAGGAAGAATACCTTTCTGGGGAAACAGCTAACAAATGCGATGATGCTGAGATGGAAATAGATATTAAGAAAATTACCGAGTTAGTTCTTAAGGAATTACAAAATGCTTAAGGCGCTATTGAACAGATTCTTCCATCCTCAGAGTTTTTTTGAAAGAAAGGGCAGATGAAAGTTATCAGCGAAGAATATCTCAGGACTGCGTACAGGAAAAAAACATTTAGCAATTTCCAGCTTAAGGAAAATCAAATACTGACTCCCTCGGCCAGACAATTCCTGCAGGAACATCGAATACACGTACAGACTGCTCCTCACATTGCTACCTCAGAAGACAGCAGTGTAGCTGCAAAGAGTGATGGATGTCCCTCAGATGATCAACAGATTGGTCGATATGTCTCCGCTCTTGACGGTGGACATTTCTCCACTAAGCCTGAACATATGACCCAATTGCGTGGAAATATTCTGGTCAGCAAGGCTCATGCACGCATTATATTTCGTGGTAAACTTGACAGTTTTCAATCTGCACTAGTGCTCACCCAGGCAAATGCATATACAGAAAACAATAAGGTACTGAGCCAGCAGCTAGGTGAAATCTTAACTGAGATTAAACAGATCATGAAAGCAGACGTGCTTTCAACACCTCTTGAAAAATGCTCACTCTTTGGATTGTCAGCAGGGCAGATCAGAAAAATGTCCCATAGCCCAAAAAAGTATTTCGGCATTGGTCATGTTGAACCAGACTATACCATGACAAAAATAGTGCTGGAGTTAAATCAACTGAGAAGCCATGTCCGTGAAGTTGAGATTACGGCTGTTGCAGCTTTTCAGACTGAACTCCAGGTTGAGCGGCTTGATATAATTGAAAGTATAAACAGAATGAGCAGTGCTTTGTATATTTTAATGCTCAAAGAAATCTCCGGAAAACAACTATTATGAACCAAATAGACAATTCATTAATTGAGCAGGTTGTACAGGGAGTAATAGCACAACTAAACGGACTAGATGACAACACAATCCCGCTGGAACTATCCAACCGTCATGTCCATCTCTCTGAAAAAGACAGCCTCGAATTATTTGGAAGCCCGTTAAGCCGAAAACAGGATCTTTCACAACCCGGCCAATATCTCTGCAACGAACGACTACGCATCATTGGGCCAAAAGGTGTAATCGATAACGTTGCTATACTCGGGCCCACACGAGAAGAATCCCAGGTTGAATTATCCCTAACTGATGCCCGAAAACTTGGGATGGATCTGCCAATCAGACAATCAGGGGATATCCAGGGAACACCGGGAATAGTTCTTTCCTCAGGGAAAAAAATTATTGCCATCGACAAAGGAGTAATTGTTGCTGGACGGCATATTCACATGTCCCCTGCTGATGCAAAAAGATTTGGCGTAACTGACCGACAAATCGTATGTGTTCATATGCAGGGAAAAAGACCTGCTATATTTAATGACGTGCTGATAAGAGTTCATAAAGATTTCAAACTTGCCATGCATATAGACTTTGATGAAGCAAATGGATGCGGTTGTGACACATCAGCCAAGTGTCAAATAGTAACTGCAGCGACAGGAGCAATCTGTGCTAATTGATTCAGCAGCAGTTGAAAATATCGTCAGGAAAATAGTAAAACAAATTCTTACACCTCCTGAAAAATTGCGTGCTTTAATACTCGCTTCAGAAAAAGAAGCCGCCACACACAATATTGCTGATTTTCTCCCTAACAATTACCAGCCTGTATTTATTGCAGAGCGTGGATGGGAACAGGTTCTTTCTCCTATGGACGAATCGTTTGACATTATACTTTTGCCTTATCTCTCCTGCACTGCAATGGCAGATATTGCCGTGGGCAGAGCATCGGGAAAAGTGTCCAAAGCTGTTTTATCACTATTGCTTCAAGGAAAAACAGTGTCCGTAATTCATTTTGAATACAAGACAACAGCCAAAAACGCAGCGGCTCCTTTGCTTACTCTTTACGATTCATATGAGAAAACCCTGGCAGGATATGGCCTTATTGCATACAACTACAAAGCTGCACAGTTGCTTCATGTTGAAAAAAGACTTATAACTGAACAGGAGATAGACAAGCTTGCAGTAAATGGCGTCCAATCAATTACCATACACCATGATGCCATTCTTACTGCACTAGCAACTGATCTTGCCAGAAAACACACAATCGAAATTCAACGATTACAAAAGGCGTAGATATGATAGTAGGGAAAATAGTAGGAAATGTTTGGGCAACCCGTAAAGAAGACTCATTGAAAGGCTTGAAGATGATGATTGTTCAGCGCCTGGATCCATGCACAGATGAAAAACACGAAAGTTTTGTTGCTGTTGACTATATCGGTGCCGGAATAGGAGAACTTGTACTTGTGTCAAGGGGAAGTGCTGCCAATAAAGCACTACCCATTCCTAATGCTCCGGTTGATGCCACAATTATAGGCATCATTGACCAGATGGAAGTTCCGGAGAATTAGGCAAGGATCTTGTTAGTAAAACTATTCTTCCAAACCTTAACATCAACTGCTTGCTGCTCTGGTTTCCCACTCACCCACGCTACACGTTCACAGGAGATACAATGAAAAAACAATTAATCGGGGCTCATAACATTGACGATTTCATTAACCCGGACACCTCGTCCCTTTGCGTAGATGCGAGGATGATCCTCTCACCTGGAGCCAAAGATATACTCAGAAATAAGGGGGTTGCCATTGTCTATGGGGAGGTGGCCAAGAAAAGTGATGCTAATACGGCTGTCTCCAGTGATGTCACGACAAAAGAAACCAAACACGACAGTCAAGTTCTATTGATCAAAAAAATTGCGAACATGCTGAGTAATGAATACGGAATTAAAGAAGAAAAACAACTTCGCACTATCAGTTTACAGGTAATGCGGAAACTTAATCAACAATAAAAGGAGAAAAAAATGAGTGCACTTGGAATGATTGAAACAAGAGGTCTTGTAGCCGCCATAGAAGCCGCCGATGCCATGGTCAAAGCTGCCAATGTTGTTTTAGTTGGAAAAGAACAGGTAGGGTCAGGTCTTGTAACTGTTATTGTACGTGGCGATGTGGGTGCTGTTAAAGCTGCAACAGATGCTGGTGCGGCTGCGGCAGATCGTGTTGGTGAGCTTGTCAGTGTTCATGTTATTCCACGCCCACACCAGGAAGTTGAAATTCTTCTTCCCAGTAAACCCAAAACGGCTGCAAAATAATTTAGTGACGCATCAAGGGTTCTGAAAGTACTATTTCAGACTTTTCTTTCAGAATCCTTATTCAGTCATTATACAA
>JAOZTO010000027.1:0-2729 GCA_029942265.1 Desulfocapsa sp. | reverse complement strand
TACAAGGAGATTGCTGTATGAATATTGACAAAAACCTGGTCGAGCAAATCGTCAGGCAGGTGGTCTCTGAGCATTTAGGAAAAGCTCAAAATGAGCCTAAAAGAACGGTAGATCAAAAAAGCGGGGTAATTGCGGTTAAAACAGACTCCGTTGTTCCAGACAAATTCGACACAGGAAAACCGGATGATAAGGTTTTCCTAAAAGATGTCTTAACTCTTGAAGAAAGTCCACGATTGGGTTGCGGAGTCATGGAAATGACCAGCTCTACCTTCGACTGGTTCCTGAAATATGACGAAATTGATGTAGTGCTTGAAGGAAGCCTGTCGATCATAATTGATGGCAGAAAAGTGACAGCAGACAAGGGCGATATTGTCTTTATTCCCAAAGATACCGCCATTCAATTTAGTGTTCCGGAATATGCAAAGTTTGTTTACACAACCTATCCGGCCAACTGGGAAGAACTATAATAAAAAACAATGGATACCACAGAAAGTATTACTCAAATACGAGAAACCGGTGTTGTTGGTGCAGGTGGTGCAGGTTTTCCTGCCTATGTCAAAGTTAGTAGCAAAGCAGAACTTGTTATAGTTAATGCTGCTGAATGCGAACCACTATTGCACAAAGATAAGCAGCTTTTAGATTGCAAATCAGAACCTTTCTTTAAGGGACTTGCAATCGTAATGAAAGCGGTCGGAGCAAAACAGGGAATCATAGGCATCAAGAAAAAGCACTCCGCCCTTATTGCTCAGCTTGCTACTCAACTGCCCTCTGATGTTGAAATCTCTCCTGTGGCTGACTTTTATCCAGCAGGAGATGAAATCACGTTGATTCGGGAAGTAACAGGTAAAATCATTGCTCCTGGGCAGTTACCAATTTCACAGAATATCATCGTAATGAATGTTGAATCCCTTTACAATATAGGAATGCAACAACCGGTAACAGAGAAATTCTTAAATATTGCTGGTGCTGTTACAAACCTTCATACGGTAAAGGCTCCTCTTGGAACGCCATTGAATGATATTCTTGACTATGCACGCCCTACCCTCAGTAGCTACGCAGTAATAGAAGGTGGGCCAATGATGGGAAACCTCATCACAGACCTTGCTGATAAAGTAGTCACAAAAACTACAGCTGCTCTACTTGTTTTGCCAGTAGATCACGTATTAGTAAAAAAATACGAGGATATGGCACACCCGGAAAGGGTTAATAAAATTGGCAAATCAGCATGTGATCAATGCAGCATGTGTACTGAATTATGTCCCAGATACCTATTGGGTCACCCAATTCAGCCTCACAAAGCAATGCGTTCTCTGGTTTTCCATCGGGCTGACAGTGATGAATCACCTATTGAAGCTCACACGCTCTATTGTTGCCAGTGCAATCTCTGTTCCTTTGTTTCATGTCCGGAAGGACTTTACCCATCCCAGGTATGCAGCAACAAACGACAGGAAGCAATTGCTCAAAAAGCAAGCTTTGAGGGATCACTTTCTAATCCGCCACATCCGCTGGCCGAATTTCGTAAAATTCCATCCAGCAAGCTCAAAAACATGTTGGACCTTAATCAGTTTACCGACACTGGAAAACTTGCAGATCACACATTCACTCCGGCTACACTCACCCTGCTGCTTCAACAGCATATCGGAGCTCCGGCAACACCTTTAGTCGAAGTAGGTGAGAAGGTGACAATATCACAAAAAATAGCCTCTACAGGCGATTCTCTTGGAAGCGAGATTCATAGCCCTGCCAATGGCACAGTCAGTACAATTACTTCATTCCACATTCAAATTCGTGTGGACTACACATAAACGCTTCAGTACGGAAAAGGTTTACAACATGCCTCATGCCATTGGAATAATTGAATTATCTAGCATTGCAGCAGGGTATCAAACCCAGGACACAATGCTCAAAGTAGCCGATGTCAAACCCCTTATCGCAAGGACCATTTGCTCCGGTAAATATCTTATTATAGTTGGCGGTTCAGTTTCATCTGTTAATGCTGCCCTTGACGCTGGAAAAATTGAAGCCGCCGGATTCTTAATCGAATCGTTAAACATTCCAAATATCGATCAGCAGGTATTTAAAGCATTATCCGGAGCTGTGGAATTAAAAAAAATGCACCCAAAATCTCTTGGAATTGTTGAAACATTCTCAGCAGCACCTATTATTGAAGCCGCAGATGCAGCAGTAAAGTCAGCTGATGTAACTCTGTGTCGCGTGCATGTATCCATGGCCATTGGTGGAAAAGGTTTTATGCTGGTCAACGGCGACACTTCCGCTGTACAAGCTGCAATAGATGCTGCTGTAAACACTATTCTCGAATCCGGAATGCTGGTCAACAAAGTTGTCATTCCATCCGCATCAGAGGAACTCTTCCAAGAATTTATATAAAACCAAGCTTATGAAACGATTTAAAATGGCACCGGAAATTCATTATGAAAATGGTGCTGTCAATCACCTGTACAATATCGATTTTTCTCACGCTTTTGTGGTTACAGATCACATCATGGAACAACTTGGTCTCACTGACAAAGTCATCAAAATACTTGATGACAAAAACGTTCCTTTTGAAAGATTTTCAGAGGTAGAGCCTAATCCTTCTGTGAAAACAATTACCAGGGCTCTTGAAATATTCCTGGAAAGTGATGCGGATATCCTGATCGCAATTGGTGGCGGTTCTGTTATTGATGCAGCAAAAGCTATTATCTTTTTTTTACAGAAAGTTATCAAAC
>JAOZTO010000026.1 GCA_029942265.1 Desulfocapsa sp. | reverse complement strand
TGTGAACTATATTTGTTCATATGTGAATAAGGAACGGGGACGAAATAACTTCCCCCATCTATACATCTCATCTTCAGGCCATCTGCGACAGATCTTTAATCTAAAAATCCTCAACGTAGCCCTGCTATGCCTGCGGTTTTTAGATTTTCAGATCGATCACATATGACCTAAAGCTGAGCGCCTACATGGGGAAGTTATTTCGTCCCCGTTCCTAAGCCGGATCAAACGAAGATGGGGTGCTAGCCGAATATTTACGTTGATCACCACCAGAACTTAGGATAGCGCCGTCCTTTCGGAATATTATTAACAAGGAGTGCGAATATCAGCAGGATAAGTGCGCCTCGACCAACGGGCAACAAGACATACATATATCCTGATTCATGAAGATGCGGACTGCCAATTACAGCGATTAGGGCAGTTGCTCCACCGGGCGGATGAAGTGTTTTGGTGAGGTGCATTCCGGCAATAGCGCTAGCAACAGCTAAAGCGCCGGCCAGCCAGAGATGTGGTGCGAAAAGTTGGTAGCAAAACACACCGATAATAGCTGAGAGTATATGTCCGCCAACTAGGTTTCGCGGTTGGGCAAGGGGACTGTCTATTGCTCCATAGACTAATACTGCTGATGCTCCAAACGAGCCGATAACCATGTTGATATCACTTGCATCAATATAGGTAAAGCCGCTATAGTGAATAGCCCAAATACCCAAAAACGCACCAATAAATGACCAAACCACGTTGGAAATTGGTGTCATGGGAGGTTTTTTACCGCCACCCTTCATTTTCTTAAAATATGTCTTTAGCATAGATCTTTTAGTCAGCTCAGCTTTGACCTTTTTGCGAGATTAGCCTAAATGTTCATTTCACTTAAAAATTCTTTTCTCCACCCATTGTTCTGGCGTGAGGTAGCTGGTGATTTATCTCTGATAAAATCAACAAGTTCTTTTTTGTTTCCAACTAGTGCAGGGTCTATCCCTTTAACGTCAGATTTAAGTTTAATATAATTTTGGAGTCTAGTGAGGGAACCTTGTTCTGTTTTGGATAGTTTTTCCCTGCGTAGAAGGGCAGGATAATCAGTTTCAGGAATATTTAAGCCGAGTTGTACGAGTTGAATAAGTGCATCCCCATAAAATTGTGTTGTTTTGGCAGATATTTCACCACAGGATTGAATGCTTGTGGTGTCCTGAAGATGTTCCTTGGCAATGGCGAGAAGTACACTATCTTTAATAATATGGCCACGTGGACGATTCTTTTTCTTTGCCTCTTTTTCACGCCATAGCGCAAGTTTTTGGAGGATAGCCAGAGATTGCTGAGTAAGGCTACCATTCCCTTTAATTTTTGTGTATCGTTTTAAATCATCAATTCCAGTATAGTTTTTAGGAGTGTTCAGTTTGGTCAGTTCTATCTCAAGCCATGGGGCAGTTTCTGGCAGGACTCGTGTTTGTAGTAAAACTCTAATGGCACGAAGGTAGCGGACATCATTCTTGGCATATTTTTTCTGGTTTGGACTGAGAGGACGTTTAAGCCAGTTGGTACGTGTTTCGTCTTTAGAAAGTTTAATGTCCAGTAAGAACTCCACTAGATCACTGAGTGAAAGTGTGGAACTTAACCCACAAAATCCGGCAGCCAGTCTCGTGTCAAAAATGTTTTTCGGATCAGCCCCAGTTGCTGTTCGTATAATGCTAAGATCTTGTGGCGCATCATGAAATATTTTCACAACTGTAGGATCAGCGAGTAGTTCCCCCAATGGCGTAAGATCCTTAATGGTACAGGGATCAATTAGAAAACATTCTTCATTTGATAGGGCTAGTTGAATCAAACCCAGTTTGGGGTAATAGGTTCGTTCCCAAACGAATTCAGTGTCGAGGGCTACTGCATTTGTTTTGTGGGCTCGTTGCATCAGAGCCTTGAGTTCTTCAGTTGTTCTAATCATTTGTTACTGTTAGTTAAGGTGGAGGCTATCCAAATATTTACTTGTTGAGCATGTCTGAGACTTGAGTAGCCTTTACTATTTTTCAAAGTGCAAGTACAGTTGTGTACAGACACATATGTTTTCGGACAGCTTTCTGATATGGTCATACACAACTAGACAAATGATTTACAAAAAACACAAGGATTAAACGTCTGATTTGATTTTTTATATTTTAAAACGTATTGCTTTAATGGTTCCGACACTCTTTGGAGTTATGCTGCTCACATTTGTTGTGACCCAGTTTGTGCCCGGAGGCCCTGTTGAGCAGCTAATATCCCAGATGGAGGGTTTTGGTAAGGGGGGCGAAGTTTCCAGTACTGGAACGTCGATGTACCGTGGTGATTCTGGGCTTGACGAACAGAGAATAGAACAACTTAAAGCATTATATGGCTTTGACAAACCACCGGTAACTCGGTTTCTAACCATGATGAAGAATTACCTGGTTTTTGATTTTGGGACTTCCTACTATTATCATCAATCCGTCGTTGATTTGGTTATTTCCAGAATGCCTGTTTCCATGTCCCTTGGATTGTGGAGTTTTGTTATTGTTTATGGTGTGTGCATTCCTCTTGGAATAAGCAAGGCTGTCCGTGATGGGTCTCGTTTTGATATTTTGACTTCTACAGCAATTCTTACTGGGTATGCGATTCCAGGTTTTGTGTTGGCCATCATTCTAATCGTCCTTTTCGGAGGAGGTTCATTCTGGAATATTTTTCCACTGCGGGGGATTGTATCAGATGGTTGGTCTGAAATGAGTATGATTAATAAAATACTCGATTATCTCTGGCATATGGTACTTCCTATAGTGTCGGGTGCTGTTGGTAGCCTAGCTGTTATGACCATGCTTACAAAAAATTCTTTTCTTGAAGAGATCAGAAAACAGTATGTATTGACTGCACGAGCCAAAGGTCTAAGTGAACAACAGGTTTTATACAAACATGTTTTTCGAAATGGTATTATTCCGATTATCACAGGGTTCCCCGGATATTTTATAGGAGCATTTTTTACTGGAAGCCTGCTGATTGAGACAATTTTTTCATTGGATGGTATGGGACTACTCGCGTATCAGTCTGTACTGAACAGAGACTATCCTGTTGTGTTGGGGACGTTGTATTTTTTTACTATTATTGGTCTTTTTGCACGATTACTCTCAGATTTAAGTTATGTTGTGGTTGACCCGAGGATTAGTTTTGACAGCAGCGATTGATAAACAGCGTGATGTGAAATCAATAAGTCTTACACGCAGAAGGTGGCGACGATTTTGTCGTAATCGCAGGGGCTTTTATAGTCTTATTATTTTCACATTTTTCTTTGTTGCCAGTCTATTTTCCGAGTGTATTTCCAATGATGTTCCACTGTTGATTATCTATGATGGAAAACCACATTTTCCTTTACTTAAAGAATATTCGGAGACACATTTTGGCGGTGATTTTGAGACGGAAGCTGACTATCTTGATCCTTATGTGTATGAAATTATAACGACTAATGGAAACAAAGCCTATTTTCCTTTTAACAGGCATAGTTATCAATCCATTAATTTTTCAATTGATGGCCCTGTTCCTTCGCCTCCTTCCCGTGAAAATATTTTAGGTACTGATGACAGGGGACGTGATGTTTTTGCCAGGCTGTTATATGGATTTCGCTTAAGCATTCTATTTGGTTTTGCACTCACAGCAGTTGGGACTGTTGTTGGAATTATAGCCGGGGCTGTGCAAGGCTATTTTGGTGGTAAAACTGACCTGTTGTTCCAGCGATTTATTGAGATTTGGGGGGCTATGCCGGAATTATATCTTCTTATTATATTTGCCTCTATTTTTAAGCCAAGTGTGATGCTACTTCTTGTTCTTTTGTCGTTGTTTAGCTGGATGGGCTTGTCAGATTATGTGCGTGCAGAATTTCTTAAGGGAAGAAATATGGAATATGTGAAGGCTGCCAGAGCATTAGGAGTAACAAACATAACCATTATGTATCGACATCTTCTCCCAAATGGTATGACCCCTGTAATTACCTTTCTCCCTTTTCGGATGTCAGCAGCCATACTTGCACTTACGAGTCTTGATTTTTTAGGTCTTGGGGTTCCGCCTTCAACCCCAAGTCTAGGCGAGCTTCTGGCACAGGGAAAGGCAAATATTGATGCCTGGTGGTTATCTCTTTCAACCTTTGTTGTGCTGGTTGGAGCATTAATTCTCCTCATTTTTATAGGAGAAGCTTTGCGGGAAACATTTGATCCAAGGAAAAATTAATTAATTACGTAGATAGTAATTCAAATATATAAATTTGCTTTGTTTTTAAGGAAAAACTGTATTTATCATAAAGATTTAATTTTACACAAGTATTGACATTTTACTACTCAGATTTTATCATGATAAATTGAAAAGAATTAGTAGGTGCGTTGCAGCTCTTTAAGTTATCCGTATGAATTGTTAGGTGTGTATGCTCGTTCAACAAAATTTTATCAGCAGATTAGGAAGTACAGGACTATCTTCTGTGGTTGATCTCGGTCGCATGGGGTTGTATCTGGTTCAGATGGGATTGGGATGCTTTCGTATGCCTTTTCATTTTTCTGAGTTTATGCGCCAAATGAATTTTATCGGTGTGGGTTCGCTCGTTGTTATTTTTTTTACAGCTGCGTCCACAGGAATGGTATTGGGTCTGCAAGGGTATTATTCACTTCACAAATATGGAGCTGAGGGGATGCTTGGCTCCGCAGTTGCTCTTACTCTTATCATGGAGTTAGGGCCGGTACTTACAGCACTTATGGTTGCAGGTAGAGCTGGTTCTGCAATGTGTGCCGAACTTGGGATTATGAGAATCTCAGAGCAAATAGATGCGCTCGATTGTATGGCTGTTGATCCTTTTCGCTATCTTATATCTCCCAAACTCCTTGCCGCTATCATTTCTGTTCCGCTCTTGACAGCGTTTTTTGATGTTATAGGGATTGCAGGAGGATATATTGCAGGAGTACATCTTATGGGTGTTAATCCTGGTAGTTATTTTGAAGGGATGCAGAGCAGCGTTACTAATCATGATATACTACTTGGAACGGTGAAATCGTTTGTTTTTGCTGTTTTGATTGTTTGGATATGTTCAGGTCGTGGGTATTTTGTTCATGTAATTAAAGGAGCGGGCTTTGGTGCACGTAGTGTATCTAAAGTTACCACACAGGCAGTTGTGCTAACTTCCATATCTGTTCTTATCTTCGATTATCTTCTCACAGCTATTCTGATATGAATACTACCGGAATAGAATTCAAGGATGTTGAAAAAACATTTCTGCGCGAAGATGGAAGCAGGCAGGTGATACTTGATCGGGTCAGTTTCACTATTACAGCCGGAAAGACCACAGTAATTGCCGGAGGAAGTGGGCAGGGGAAAAGTGTTACTCTAAAACTGATTCTCGGTCTTATGCGCCCTGACGGAGGTAAAATTCTTGTTGCTGGTGATGATGTAACTGGTGTGCGAGGGAAAAAGCTCAAAGAATTACGTACTCGCTTTGGTGTGCTTTTTCAAGGATCAGCCTTATTTGATTCCATGACTGTTTTCGACAATGTAGCCTTACCCCTTCGAGAACGAACTACTAAATCAGAATCAGAAATCAAAAAACAGGTACTTGCAAGCCTGGATCAGCTTGAATTATTAGGACATGAGAACAAATACCCAGCTCAACTGAGCGGTGGCATGAAGAAAAGAGCAGGACTCGCAAGAGCTTTGCAATTACAGCCAGAAATAATGCTTTTTGATGAGCCAACAACCGGTCTTGATCCTGTCATGACACAGGAAATCTATCATCTTTTTGCACGCACTCAGGAGCAGGTTGGTTACACAGCAATTATTGTGAGTCACGATATTCCTAAAGTATTTAATCTTGCAGATCAGGTAATTATTATAAATAATGGGATTATGGATGTCTTCCCTTCCCCAGAGGCAATCCAGTGGTCACGAAAACCCCATATTCGTGAGTTTGTTAAAACTACAATGGGCGAAATTTATCAGAGTCATTTGGTGGAACAATGAAAAATAACGTTGAGTTTTTAGTCGGTTTATTTATGATTGCCGGATTTGCAGCATTTGGTTATCTGGCTTTACAGCTTGGAGAAGTGTCACTCTTCAGTAATAGTAAAACCTATTCCATAGTAGCCCAGTTTGACAGTATTGCAGGTGTTAAAAAAGGTTCTTCTATCCAGGTTGCTGGTGTAGTTGTTGGGAAAACAACAAAAATATGGCTTGATGAAGATGGTGTTGCAAACGTTGAATTACAGGTTAGTAAAAGTGTTGAATTGCCTGTTGACACCATGGCCTCTGTGAAATCACAAGGCTTAATTGGTGATAAATTTATTGCACTGAGCCTTGGTGGTGATGAAGAACTCTTTCAGAGTGGTGATATTCTAACTGACACCGAGTCCTCTGTTGATATTGAATCTCTAATCAGTAAATTTGCTTTTGGTGATATGAAGTAAGGAAATAGTGTATGTTCGTAAAAAGTAATCACATATATATTGTTTTTCTGTTTCTTGTTGGGGGATTGTTTGCTGGCTGTGCAGATCAAAACAGTAGTAGTCTTTCTCTGGAAAACGCCACAACTGTAAATGATATAGATGACGGATTCGATGATGACATGGATATGCTCTTAAGTGATGATTTCTTTAACGAGAATAACACTATTAGCAAAGAATATTACGATCCGCTTGAACCTATGAACCGTGTTTTCTTTGAATTTAATGACAAATTGTACTATTGGTTTTTGAATCCATTGAATACAGTGTACAGTACTGTACTTCCTAGGGATATTCGATTTTCACTCGCCAATTTTGTTAACAACCTCGCTGCTCCAATTCGTTTAGTAAATAATCTGTTACAGGGAAAAGTTGCTGATGCAGGTGTTGTACTGTCACGATTTCTGATTAATTCCACCCTCGGTGTTTACGGTTTTGGTGACCCTGCATGGATCGATTTTAATATCGAACCTAAACCAGAAGACTTTGGTCAGACACTTGCTGTATGGGGACTCGGAAAGGGAGCATATCTTTGTTTGCCTATTATTGGCCCGTCAAGTGTTCGTGATGCATTTGGATTTGCAGGGGATGTCTATACGCACCCAATGGTTTATTTTGTAGATGATTTATGGGTAAGCGCTGGATATTATACGGTGAGTAGGGTAAATTTACTTTCTTTGAACCCGGATGTGTATGAAGATTTGATTAAATATTCTCTAGATCCTTATATCTCCATGCGTCAAGTATACTTGGATTATCGTGAAAATAAAATTAATGATAATATTACAGGATATAAGAGTGATAATGAACTATCCAGTACCGCTAAACAATAACCATTCAAGGCACCCTTAATTTAGACACCTCAAACACCATGAAATTCAAACAAATATGCTTTTTCTTGCTCGTACCTGTTTTTTTAATTTCTTCTACGGTTATCGCAGCTCCTGGACCAACTGAAGTTTTACAACCTACGCTTCAGGGGATGGTTGATGTAATAGCAGATCCAACCTATTCAGGAGACGAACGAAGAGACGCTCGCAGAGAAAAAATCATGTCCATTGCCAACCAGGGTTTTGATTTTACAGAAATGTCAAAACTTGTTCTTGGAAAAACATGGCGAAAGATTGATTCTCAACAGCAGGAATATTTTGCAATGATTTTCACAAAACTTCTTGAAAATGCTTACATTGGAAAGCTTGAAGGGTACGCTGGACAAACAGTTAGCTATGAAGATGAACGAATTAAAGGAAAGAGGGCTGGAGTCTCAACGATTGTACGAAGTTCTGGGATGGCACCACTTTCTGTTAACTATGTGATGATTAATTCCGCTTCTGGTTGGCGAGTGTATGATATTAATATTGAAGGAGTAAGTCTTCTCAGGAATTACAGAGAGCAGTTTAAGTCTATTCTTAGAAGAGACAAATTTGATGGTCTTGTTCAAATTATCGAGGAAAAAAATAAATCGTTTGCAAATGAGGGGACTACAGAGTGAAAGATTTCTTGTCCACCATTGGTTTTAATGGAAGGGCACAAGACGATTTCCTGAAATTATTTATTGAGAAAAACCTCGTTACAGACGATATTCTGTTTGACTATCATGATATAGCCGAGAATCTCTATTTTATCAAAAATGGAAGTCTTGCTGTATATAAACTAACAGGTTTTCTCAAGAAAATGCAAGTTGTTGCTTTACTTGATTCGGGTACAGTCGTTGGTGAAGCGGCTCTTTTGGATGGTCATATTCGAAATACGCAAGTTGTAGCCATTGAAGGTAGTACTGTTGCTTGTCTTTCTAAACAGGATTATAAACGATTTTGTGTAGAATATCCCGAAGAAGGATTTTGTTTTTTAGAGTATTTATTTTTCATCACTAGTCTGCGACTGGAAAAAACGTCAGCTAGATTGGCTAAGATTTTGTAGATCAGTTTAGGAATTAGCAGGGTAGTGGGACTGTTGTCTCTAGTGGTTGGTTGGTGAAAAAGGGATACAGCTGTTTTTCAATAGACCGAGTCGGTAAGGGCAGTTGGTGAACATCGTGGTTGCAATTGTCTGTTTTTAGTTCCACAATTTCCCAGCAATCATGAGCTTCTACTAATGCCTTCATAAAACCTAGATGTTGGGTGTGACCACTTCTGGTTGCTATGACATGGCCAAGTATCGGACAACCCATCATGGCAAGATCACCAATAAGATCCAAAACCTTGTGACGAATAAATTCATCTGAGAATCGTAATCCACCTTCGTTCAATATGCCTTTTCTGTTCCAGTGGATAGCAATGACATTGTCTAAATTACCCCCCTGGGCTAATCCGTTGGCCCAGAGTTCTTCAACTTGTTCAACATATCCAAATGTTCTGGCACGGGAAATTTCATTGGCAAATTTTTCTGAATTCACATCCAGAGAATACGTTTGTTTGTTGATGAATGAATTTTCAAAGAATATTTCGCCACTTATTTTAAACCCTTCGTAGGGGAGAATTTTAATAGTAGTTTCGCCCGATGTGAAGCGTAACTCTTTTGTAATGCGTAGTACTTTTCGCATTGCTTTTTGTTTCTTTAAGCCAGCACGTTTCAGTAGTAGAACAAAGGGGCCAGCACTCCCATCCATAATCGGGACTTCAGCGCTATCAAGTTCAATGTTTACGTTATCAACTCCAGTTCCCTGTAGGGCAGCCATAATGTGTTCGGTAGTGGAAACGTACATCTCCTTATCGGCAATAGTTGTTGCCAACCTGGTATCAACAATTTTATCCATGTGGGCAGGGATTCCATTGGCGTCGTCAAGGTCTGTTCTGAAGAAACGAATCCCTGAGTTTTCTGGTGCGGGTTTAATTGTAAGATTAACTGTAATGCCAGAGTGCAATCCAACCCCATAACAACTGACTGGTTTTTTTATTGTGTGTTGGTATGGATCAAGTGAAAGAGAAGTCATGGGAATCCTTAGTGTATAACCTTATGGAATAATATTGTTTTTCAATTAGACTGCAAAAAACGTGCCTTTTTGTTGGGTTGTTTGGGTTGTGTCTATTAGTTACGCAAGTACAGTGTGATATGTTCTATGTAGGGGTGTTGTTACTGGGACGCAAAAGTATAAAAGTTGTGGTTTGAATGACACACCTGAGTAAAAACAGACACTTCTGGATTAAGCCATCCTTAAGTGAATGGGCGGCATTTTTTGATGAAGGAAAAAAAAACATCACCTGGTTCAACCCGCATTTTTAGTGAATAACAAGGAATAGGGAAGGCATCTTTTTGAAGCTTTATGCTGTCTTTTTCAGTGGTAAGAAGGCCTTTGGCGTTGGATGATGTTGCGTCTTTGGTAAGTTTTTGTATCAAGCGATTGTTAAAGGGTTGGTGGTCGCGAAATGAAGTGAATCCAGTTAAGGGTATATCAATTGTTGATACTGTTTTCTGGAAGACCTCTGGTTGTGCTATACCACAAAATCCAAACAAAGGAGAGGGGAGTGATTCCAGGTTGTGGAATGAATTATTATTTAAAAGTGTAGCGCCAACTGCTTGGTACGAAAAGGAAAATACAGGTTTGTCAGGAAAACGATGTTTAAGAATATCTGTAAACTTTTTACTGCGCTCCTGTAGTGCTTCTGTAATACCGGTGAGTACGAATGCATCACATCGTTTCAGGGCAGAAATAGGTTCGCGTAAATCACCACCAGGAAACACTCTACTATTTCCTGCAAGTGTTGCTGCACTGAAAAGAACAAGATCCAGATCCCGTTTAACAGAAATGTGCTGAAATCCATCATCAAGAATTAGTATATTACATCCAAGTTTTTCAATGGCATAACGACAAGGAAGGATGCGCACAATTCCTGTAAGAACAGGGACACTAGGTAGGAGGGAAGCTAATAAACATGGTTCATCGCCAGCAGCTTTTGCATCTAAAAAAGTAGTTGTTCCATCGGATACAACATTAACTTTGTTGCCTGCGGCACCTCCATATCCTCTTGAAATAATCGCAGGTTTGAATCCGTTTTCCAAATAAAAAGAAGCGAGCAATGCAACGACAGGAGTTTTTCCTGTACCTCCCATAGTTAAGTTTCCCACCGAAATAACAGTAGCGTTAAGTGAATGTGTTTTTTTAATATTTTTGAGATATAGAAATTCTCGTAGTTTCATGATTCCACTGTAGAGTGGACTGAACGGACGGCCCCAAAAAAAGAGATTTGAAAATTTTGATGACATATTTTTTTGGATATTTTAATAATGTATTTTATTTTGGTACAAAAAGAGAATAAAAAAACACGTGACTTTCTGGTGGTTTTTGGTATTCTCATCTACCTTTTTAACGTAAATATTCGGGTTGGGTTCAAAACAGCCCCAGACCACTGAATTGTAAATGTTTGGATAGTGCCCCAAGTTTGTTTGATCCGGCTTGTTCATATGTGAACAAGCCGGATCGAACGAAGATGGGGGGCTAGCCGAATATTTACTTTTTAACTAAATCTTTGTCAATGATACTAACATTTGCAGAGAGTTTCAGCCTTATTTTGTAATAAGCATCTTATTTTAACAAAATACGGTTAAAGATGAATATCACTTTTTGGAGATAAAAATGCGCTCAGGATTACAAAAGAAATTGTTTTTTGCAGCAGTAGCTTTAGGATTTGCCATGGTTATTCCTGGATCAGGAATTGCGGCAGATACTATTAAACTCGGTGTTGCTGGTGCCCAGAGTGGAGATCTTGCATCATATGGACTTCCAACGGTCAAGGCAGCAGAACTTGTAGTAGCCCAGATTAATGCCAAGGGCGGCATTAACGGAAAAATGGTTGAACTTCTCATTGAAGACGATGTTTGTAAACCAGAAGTTGCGACCAATACTGCGACTAAACTGGTTACAGATGGAGTAGATGTTGTTCTAGGTCATATTTGTTCTGGTGCTACCAAGGCAGCTCTTCCTATTTATAAAGAGGCTGGAGTTGTTGTGATGTCTCCATCAGCTACCAATCCAGCACTTACACAGTCAGGTGATTATCCAAATTTTTTCAGAACAATTGCTTCTGACGATGCACAGGCAAAAACTGAAGTTGATTTTGCTATTAATGTTATTGGTGCGAAAAAAATTGCAGTTATTCATGATAAAGGTGATTACGGTAAAGGGCTTGCGGAATTCGCAAAACTATTTATTGAGCAATCAGGAAAAGCTGAAGTTGTACTCTTTGAAGGTGTGACTCCAGGTGCAGTTGATTACACAGCAATTGTACAAAAAATCAAACGTAAAGGTGCTGATGCAGTTATATTTGGCGGCTACCATCCTGAAGCGTCCAAAATTGTTTCTATGATGAAAAAGAAACGTGTTAACGTTACTTTTATTTCTGATGACGGTGTTAAAGATGATACTTTTATTAAAGTAGCAGGGAAAAATGCTGAAGGTGTATATGCCTCAGGTCCTCAAGATAATTCAACAAATCCTCTTTCCACAGCTGCAATTGAAGCGCATAAAAAAGCATACAAAGAAGATCCAGGTGCATTCTACGAGAACGCATATTCTGCTGCCCTTGCATTGCTTAATGCGATAGACAAAGCAAATTCTACAGAAATGGCAGATGTTGTTAAGGCATTGCAGACAGAAAAAGTTGATACCCCTGTTGGAAACATATATTTTGATGAGAAGGGTGACGCTGTAGGTGTTGGATTTGCAATGTTCCAAGTAAAAGATGGACAGTATGTTGAAGTGAAATAGTACTGATATTGTTTGTGTTTGACTATGCTTGGAACAGAACTATTCTGTTCTAGGAGGCTGTCCGAGAATGCCCTTTCGCCCAAATTCTTCGATTTTGAACGAAATGCCTATTCTCGGACAAGCTCCTAGGCACTTCTTTTTTTTGTAACTATTCAGTGTCTTGCCAATTATCAGGTACTCGCTGAATAGTTACCTTTTTTATGACAGACTCGTAAAAAGTCTGAATTTTGGATGGATTTGTAAAAAGCTTCATA
>JAOZTO010000025.1 GCA_029942265.1 Desulfocapsa sp. | reverse complement strand
CCGGCGTGACAGGCCGGTATTCTAACCAGCTGAACTACCGCTCCAGGTTAGATAAAATTTACAAAGATTGAATGGTGGGCGGTACAGGGATCGAACCTGTGACCCTCGGCTTGTAAGGCCGATGCTCTCCCAGCTGAGCTAACCGCCCGTTGCAATCTATTGTGGACATCTATTTAACAAGAAGACCATGAGTCGTCAAGCAAAAAAGATCAATGGGGCGTATTATGTGAAGACACTGTAAAGTCACCATAGACTGATGATAATGAAACATCCTTAAATAGTTCTTCTCCTTTTTTCAATACCAACGCATTTTCAAGTACTTCATCGACATTGTCCAGACAAAGAATCGTTAAACTCTTTCGAATATTCACTGGAACATCAGCGAGATTACGCTCATTTTCTTTTGGGATTAATACTGTTTTAATATTCCCTCTTTTGGCAGCAAGTAACTTTTCTGTAAGACCGCCAATTGGCAACACTCTACCCCTCAGTGTAATTTCTCCAGTCATAGCAATTTCATGGTTCACAGGGATCTTTAAAATAGCAGAAACCAGTGCTGTAGCAATTGTAACTCCGGCAGAAGGCCCATCTTTGGGAACAGCGCCTTCGGGAACATGGACATGAATATCAAGTTTTTGATAAAAATCAGGTATAAGACCAAGACGCATCGCTCGTGAACGCACATAGCTGAGTGCTGCCTGAGCTGATTCCTGCATAACATCACCTAATTTACCGGTAACAATCATTTTTCCAGTTCCCACCATTAAGGTGGTTTCTATTTGTAGTAGCTCCCCACCTACTGATGTCCATGCAAGTCCTGTTACTAAGCCAACCTCATTTTTTTCTTCAGCTAACCCAAAGCGAAATTTAGGTGTCCCAAGATATTTCCTCACACCTTGAGCGGTAATCTTATATGTCTTATTCTTAACTTTCTTTTTCAGACGATCCCGTGCAATTTTTCTAAAAACTGAAGCGATTGTTCTTTCAAAGTTTCTAACGCCAGCTTCTCTTGTGTAGCGCCGTATTATTTCAAACACACCACCTGAAGTAAGAGTGATATCCTTAGGTTTAAAGCCATTTAATTCAAGCTGCTTAGGAATAAGAAAGCCTTCTGCAATCTTTTGTTTTTCTTCTTCCGTATAGCCATTCAAACGGATAATTTCCATCCTATCCTGTAGGGGCAGAGGGATACCATCAAGATTATTAGCGGTTGTAATAAAAAATATCTCAGAAAGATCATAATCAAGATCCAAATAGTGATCATTGAATGAATAATTCTGCTCAGGATCAAGTACTTCAAGAAGTGCAGAAGACGGATCCCCACGAAAATCTGTACTCATCTTATCAATTTCATCAAGACAAAATACAGGATTAGCAACACCGACCTTTTGCATCGCCTGAATAATCTTACCTGGCATTGCACCAACATACGTTCTTCTGTGTCCGCGTATCTCAGCTTCATCTCGTACACCACCAAGTGAAATCCGAGTGAACTTGCGCCCCATTGCCCTGGCAATAGACTTTGTTATGGATGTTTTTCCAACTCCTGGAGGCCCAACAAGACAGATAATTGGCCCTTGTAGTTTCTTAACTTGAGCTTGGACTGCGAGGTACTCAAGAATCCTTTCCTTGGGCTTTTCAAGGCCAAAATGATCTTCATTGAGAATTGTTTCAGCTTTATTTATATCCAGCCGTGCCCGTGATTTTTTCCCCCACGGAAGTGAAAGAATACAATCCACATAATTCCTAACAACTGTAGTTTCCGCAGACATCGGCGGCATGTTACGTAGCTTTTTCAACTCCTTGGCAGTTTTTTCACGAACTAATTGGGGTAGTTTCTTCTTTCCAAGGGATTGCTCAAGTTCTCCGATCTCATCAACACCATCTTCATTTTGGCCGATCTCATTCTGGATAACTTTGACTTTTTCCCCAAGGAAATAATTTCGCTGGGTTTTCCCCATACGTTTTTTAACCCTGGCATTGATATCTTTTTCAAGCTCTGCCAGTTCCATCTCACGACTGATGTATTCAAGAACTTTTTCAATACGTTTAGAAACGTGGTCGATTTCTAAAATAATTTGTTTTTCCTGAGACTTAATAGGTAAGTGGGCACTGATTACATTAACAAGTTTGCTATAATCATCAATTTGTTCGACCGATTTCAATACTTCACGAGGTATCTTACGATTAACTCCGGCAAATTGACCAAACTTCTTACGCAAACGCCGCACAAAAACTTCAATTTCTTGTCCATCGCCATCAATATCAAACCGCTCCATAAGTTCTGCCTGAAGAAACCTTTGATGGGGCGGAAAAGAAACAATTTCTGCTCTTCTTTTTCCCTCAATAAGAGCCTTAATAGTTCCATCAGGTAAACGTAGCAATTGCATTACAACGGCAAGTGTTCCAACCCTGTAGATTTCCTTTTCAGTTGGATCATCAACCTTTGGGTTCTGTTGAGCAACGAGGAAAATTTCAGTACGCTTTTCCATTGCATCTTCAAGGGCATGAATTGATTTACTTCGACCAACAACCAGAGGTGCAACCATGTGAGGAAAAACGACAATGTCACGCAGTGACATGAGTGGGTATAGACTTGTATTCATAATAATATATGCTTATCTTGAGTAAATATTCGGCTAGCCCCCCATCTTCGTTCGATCCGGCTTGTTCACATATGAACAAATATAGTTCACAAGCCGGATCAAACGAACCTGAGGCACTATCCAAACATTTACAATTCAGTGGTCTGGGTTGTTTTAAGCCCAACCCGAATATTTACTATCTTGAATTATCTGTTTATTCGTGATGGATTCTTAAAAACGCTTCGCCTTCTTTGTTCCTAGAACATGACACTTATTACAATTCCATCTTAAATTCAGACTTTTGACGAGTGTGCATAACAAATACTATAGTCCTTTATCCTGTACTTTCCAGGCGTTTTTCTTCAGGAGCATTATTATATAAAATTACAGGGTAATCTCCATCATTTATGACCTGTTCACTTATCACACACTCCTGAACATTTTCCTTAGATGGTATCTCATACATAATATCCAGCATTGCCTCTTCCATAACTGAACGTAATCCCCTAGCCCCGGATTTTCTTTTTAAGGCTTTCTTAGCAATGGCAATCATGGCGCCTTCTGTAAAACGAAGTCGAACACCTTCAAAATCAAAAAGTCGTTCATACTGTTTCGTGAGTGCATTTTTGGGTTCTTTGAGTATTCGAATCAGATCTTCTTCTTCAAGTTCTTGCATAGTAGCAATAACTGGGAGACGACCAACAAGTTCAGGAATAAGACCAAACTTGAGCAAATCTTCAGGTCGAACTTTATCAAGAAGGTCGCCAAGTTTCATCTCTTTATCACTAACAACCTTTGCACCAAATCCAATAGATTTTGTGCCCTTGCGTCTTCGCACGACGGCATCAAGTCCAACAAAAGCACCTCCACAGATAAAGAGAACATTTGTTGTATCTATCTTCACAAGATCTTGCTGGGGATGTTTACGACCACCTTTTGGAGGAATAGATGCAACTGTACCTTCTATTATTTTCAACAGTGCCTGCTGCACACCCTCGCCAGACACATCACGAGTGAGTGATGCACTATCTGATTTTCTCGCAATTTTATCAATTTCATCAATATATATAATTCCACGTTCTGCACGTTCAATATCGTTATCAGCTGCCTGGAGCAGATTAACAAGAATATTTTCAACATCATCGCCAACATATCCGGCTTCAGTAAGTGTTGTGGCGTCAGCAATACAAAATGGGACATCTAAAACTCTTGCAAGTGTCTGTGCAACAAGTGTTTTACCGCTTCCAGTAGGCCCAATCAAAATAATATTTGATTTTTGAAGTTCAACAAGATCATCTGCAACAGGCGCATCTATCCGTTTGTAGTGATTGTGTACAGCAACAGACAGGACTTTTTTAGCAAAGTCCTGTCCTATAACATAATCATCAAGATGATCCTTGATCTCCATTGGCTTAAGCGCCCCTTGCGTTACTGTGTCTTTATCTGCTTTTTGTACAGAATCATCGTCTTGTACAATTTCGTTGCATAAATCGATACATTCATCGCAAATAAAAACATCAGGGCCTGCAATAAGCTTTGCTACTTCTGCCTGATCTTTTCCACAAAATGAACAGATACAAACAGGGTCATTTTTTTCAGTTTCAAATTCATCCATTTTCTTCATCCTCAGAAGGATTCAATCGTTTGGTAAGTACTTTATCAATTATACCATATTTTTTAGCCTCAGTAGGGCTCATAAAATTGTCACGATCAGTATCATTCTTCAATTTCTTTACGGTATGTCCCGTATGTTTTGCCAGTATTTTATTGAGATCATCGCGCATTCGCAAAATTTCTTTAGCGTGAATGTCAATCTCGGAAGCCTGTCCTTGATAGCCCCCCATGGGCTGATGAATCATAATACGTGAATTAGGTAAGGCGTATCGCTTACCATCAGTACCTGCTGCAAGCAACAAAGCCCCCATGGATGCTGCCTGTCCCATACAAAGAGTTGCTATATCGCATTTCACATATTGCATGGTGTCGTAGATCGCAAGGCCTGCAGTTACAGAGCCGCCAGGGGAATTAATATAGAAAGTGATATCTTTATCAGGGTCTTCTGCCTCAAGAAATAGTAACTGAGCAACAATTGAACTGGTAACATCATCACCAACTGCAGTGCCCAGGAAGATTATCCGTTCCCTCAGCAATCTAGAATAAATATCAAAAGAACGTTCGCCTCGAGGACTCTGTTCTACAACCATTGGTACTAGATTCATTCTTCTCTCCATAAAATAAATGTAACTGTTCAGCTGCCCCCATCTTCGTTCATTTGAACATTCTTACATAGCAAACTATGCTTCGAATATCCAAATGAACGAATATGGGGCACATCTAAACAGTTAGAGTTCAGTGTTGTGCCAAATATAGGGTCCTAGCTGAATAGTTACAAATAAATACGACCACAAAAGCCTTAAGAAAGACAGATGTAGTCGTCAGGGGTGCATGTTCAAAAATATTTTCGTATTCTGATACAGAAAATACAGACTACATTGAAGATGTGGTAATCAGTCCTTCGTCTCTTCAGTAGGTTCGTCCACTTTATCTTCAAATTTTTCCTTTTTCTCAGGAACAGCATCAACAAACACGGCATTTTCACGAAGAAATGTGACAATTTTCTCATTCAATATTTCATTCATAAAAGGGAGCAAATCATCGCGGCTTTGGAAGAATTCCTTAACTTTGGCGATGGACATATTGTACTGATCACCAATACGCTGAAAAGCACGATCCATATCTTCATCATTAACTTTAATATCTTCAGTTTCAGCAATTTTCTTTAATATAAAATCACCTCGAACTCGTTTTTCAGCTGTCTCTTTACTCTGTTTAGCAAGATCGTCGCGATTAATACCGGCAGCTTCAAGATTCATGCCCTGCTGTTCAAGTTGTTTTTCCGTGTTTTTTATCATTTCTTCCACTTCAAAACGAACCAGACGTTCAGGAACATCGAATGAATGGTTTTCAAGAAGTTTCATCATAACACGATCAACCGCATCTCCTTCAGCCTGTTTATCTTTTTTCTGTTGCAGGTTGTTTTTGATATCGGCAGTTAATTCTTCAAAGCTTGCAAATTTTTCATCAACATCTTTTGCAAATTCATCATTCAAATCCTGCAAGACTCGCTCTTTTACCTCTTTCACATTGACACGAAACTCAATTTTTTTCCCAGCAAGAACAGGATTAACATGCCCAACAGGAAAATCAACTTCGTGGCTTGCATCTTCACCCTGCTTCATGCCAACAAGTTTCTCTTCAAATTCAGGGCTTAACTTTCCAGCTCCAACATCAACAGATAAATTTTCACTCTTGATTTCTTTCATGGCTTTATCGTTATGAAAACCTTCAAAATCAACAATGATGACATCACCTTCCTGAACATCACGATCAGCAACGTTGCGAAGTGGTGCCATTTCGCGACGGAATTCTTCTATTTGAACCTCCACAGCTGCATCGCTTATTTCAGTATCAACTTTTTCGACTTCAATTCCTTTATATTCGGCAAGTTCAAATTCAGGTCGGACATCAATGGCCGCAACGAATGTGAATGTTCCGTCATCATTAAAAACAGGATCGGAAATTTCAGGATGCACGACAGGTTCAATTTTTTCTTGTTCGATAGCATTGAAATAATTTTCTTGAACCAATGCTTCACTAACCTCTGCCTGAACCTGTTCTTGGAAATTTCTAACAATAACTTTTCGAGGCACCTTGCCGCGACGAAAACCTTTCATCTTGGTTTCACGTTGTAGCTTTCCGTAGGCTTTTTCAAGTTTTTTCTGAACACCATCTTTGGGAAGTGTAATGGTGATTTTTTTTGTGAGTGCGCTGATCTCTTCTACAACTACATCCATTATCTTTATCCTTAAGTAATTTTTAACCTAGCCACTGATTCACAGCATAAACATACTTCTTTCGAAGAACTTGTCCGCAAACTATTCAGTGTTATGTGGTGCGAGAGGGGGGACTCGAACCCCCATGCACAAGGCGCTGGTTCCTAAGACCAGTGCGTCTACCAATTCCGCCACCCTCGCATTTTCGATACAACAATACAAAAAATCATCAAATATTAATTAATAATCCTTTAGTAAATAATTCACATCTGCCATTCAGTCAAGCCAGATACGCAAATCAATGAAAAAAAACTTCTTTTTACACCTTGCAACACATTAATTCCTTCTCATTTTCTGTCTTGCTAAAGCAATAAACAAAGACTATTACTATACTACAGACAGATTTACTAGCTTACTTGCTTTTAAATTTAAAATTCACACTATAATTTTAATTGAGGAACAAATGAGATACAAACAGTCTTTTGCAGCCTTCGCCTTTATGGCATTGGTATTTCCAACATCTTCGGCACTAGCTGCTGTCGATACAAATGAGCCGGGTACCGTTCAGCTACAGGTTGAAAAAACATGGAAAACTCCTGATACCCCTCTTGACATTGTCTATTCACTTGATGGTAAGAAAGTTTTTATACTCACCAATCAAAGTCAGGTTTTAGTGTATAAATCCACAGGAGACCTTCTTGGTAAAATTGATGTTGGAAGCGGAGTTACCGATATTGACATAGCTCCTCGTGGAGAAAAACTTTATCTTATAGACAGCAAAGAAAATAGCTTTACCAGTTTATCAGTAAATTTTGTTGTAAGCGTTGCAACAACAGGATCACCATTTCTTGGGAAAGAAAATGCACCGATAACAGTAGCTGTTTTTACGGACTTTGAATGACCTCATTGTGGCAAAGCTGTGCCACTACTCGAGCAGGTGCTCGAGAACAATCCTGATACCGTAAAAATCGTTTTAAAAAATATGCCACTTGGTTTCCATAAGTATGCTGCCTCATCTGCGCTTGCAGCTCTTGCAGCCGGTGAGCAGGGAAAATTCTGGGAATTCCATGATGAGCTTTTTGCTATATCGCCAAAGCTAACACCTAAAGACATTGAAGGTGTAGCCACAAAACTAGGGTTGGATTTGGCTAAATTTAAAACTGATATGGCATCTCCTGCAATCCAGCAAAAACTTGCCAAAGATCTCCGTGATGCTGAAGACGCTGGAGTAACAGGAACTCCAACAATTTTTGTGAATGGTATTAAAGTTGGTAATCGCACTGTTCCCGCTATACAGAAACTTATCGATGGGGAACTTGCCAAAACGGCTAACTAAAGAACAATGACAGCTATTCAGTTCACTAAGGAGCTCTCCTTTTCCGATAATACTCTTGCCGGAACACTTTATGGAGAGCTCAACCGAAATCTTCATATCGTTGAACAAAAAGTTGGCGTTACCATCCATGTTCGAGGTGGTGGTATTTCGATCACCGGTCTCGAACATGAAGTCTTACTCGTAGCGGATCTCCTCCGTCAACTCTATACTCTTATACAAAAAGGCTTTGTAGTATATAGTTCTGATTTTGCCTTTGGTTTACGTATTTTAGAAGCTACACCTACTGCTAAACTTGAAAAAATTTTCATGGATAAGGTGTATATTACTGCACAAAACCGCATCATTTCCCCTAAAACACATAATCAAAAACGTTACATTGACGCCATCCGCAACAATGACATTGTATTTGGCATCGGACCTGCCGGAACAGGAAAAACATACCTCGCTGTTGCCATGGCAATATCAGCCCTTACCACTGGCCTTGCCAAATCAATAATCCTCACACGCCCCGCTGTTGAAGCCGGAGAAAAACTTGGCTTTCTCCCAGGAGACCTGGCCCAAAAAGTCAATCCTTACCTCCGCCCTCTTTACGATGCTTTAAGTGATATGCTTGGCTCTGAGAAAAGTAGCGATTTCATCGAACAGGGTATCATCGAAATTGCCCCACTCGCTTTTATGCGTGGTCGTACCTTGAGCAATGCGTTTATTATTCTCGATGAAGCCCAAAACACCACTCGGGAACAGATGAAGATGTTTCTCACCAGAATTGGTTTTGATTCCATGGCTGTTGTCACAGGCGATGTGACCCAGGTTGATTTGCCTCGATCCGAACGCTCTGGGCTCGTACATGCAAAACAAATTCTTTGCGATATTAATGGAATACAATTTTGTGAATTTTCAAAACAAGATGTTGTGCGACATCCGCTGGTTCAAAAAATTATTGGTGCTTATGAGGATCAACCTCAATCCAAACAGAATAACCGAACATAATGCCTGTTCACTTAACTATCAATTACGGTAATAGTTCGATACAAATCAATAAAAAGCTACTACAAAGACGTGCAACGTGGCTTATGCAACAACAGAATGCCACCGACTATAACATTTCAATACTTCTCACTAACGACAAAGAGATAACTTGGCTCAACACGCACTACAGAGGAAAAAATAAGGCAACAAATGTCCTCTCTTTCCCCTCTGCTGACACAGAGGTTGAATCCTCTATTTTCGCATCAATAGGGATAAAAGAACTAGGTGACATTGTAATATCTGTTGACACAGCTTTGCTTGAAGCAGAAGAACTTGCAGTCTCCTTACATGACCGTATCACTTGGCTTATCACCCACGGCCTGCTCCACCTCATGGGCTACGACCACGAATTGTCCGAAAAGGATGCACTGGTCATGTGGGATTTAGAAACGAAACTTATTAAACAATTACATAATTCCAGGAGTACTCAAATGCCCCACCTAGCTATTAATATCGACCATGTTGCTACCGTTCGTAATGCCCGTGGCGTTAACGAACCTGACCCTGTTACAGCCGCTGCCATTTGCGAACTTGCAGGAGCAGCAGGCATAGTTGTTCACCTTCGTGAAGACAGACGTCATATTAATGACAGAGACGTGCGATTATTACGTGAAACAATTAAAACCAGAATGAACCTTGAAATGGGTGCCGATAAAGAAATAATTGATATCGCATTAGACCTTAAACCAGATATGGTTACCCTCGTCCCTGAAAAACGCGAAGAACTCACGACTGAAGGTGGGTTGAATGTAAGTGGACAAAAAAAGAAGCTGGCTAAAACGATCAACAGGATGGATAAAGCTGGAATTCCTGTCTCACTTTTTATCGATCCAGAAAGCAAACAGGTGAAAGCAGCCCATGCGATTGGAGCCACCTACGTTGAGTTACATACGGGACGCTACTGTGACGCTACAAGCGAGCTTGAAAGGGAAAGAGAGTATCAGTCTATTGTCTCTGCCGCCGAGGAAGCCTATCAGATGGGACTGCGAGTCAATGCAGGACACGGCCTGGATTACCAAACCACGGCCAAAATTGCAGCACTGGATACTATTGAAGAATTATCCATTGGACATGCCATCATCACCCGTGCTGTTTTTGTGGGACTTGACCAGGCGGTACGAGAAATGGGGAAGATTATTCGTGATGCTTCAATAGTTTTTTAACATACACACCAAAATAGATTTTTTGGTAATTGACAAACAAATCAGCTCTATGGTAAGAACAAGTTGAAATTGTGCCCGAATGGCGGAACTGGTAGACGCAAGGGACTTAAAATCCCTCGCCCCTAGGGTGTGAGAGTTCGATTCTCTCTTCGGGCACCATTTTTTCACTGTATTTTCAACCAATTAGCATAGGAAATATTATTTTCCTTATTCTTCACCCTTCCGTTATTTTCTGCAACGCCTCTTCGTAACGCTTCTTTGTTTTCATTATAATATCCTGTGGAACTTTAGGGGCTGGAGGGTTTTTGTCCCAATCAAGTGTGGCAAGGTAATCACGTAAAAACTGTTTATCAAAACTAGGTTGGCTTTTACCTGGGGTGTATTCATCTAGTGGCCAGAATCGTGAAGAATCAGGGGTTAATACTTCATCAATTAGGATCAACTTTCCATTAAACATACCGAGTTCAAACTTAGTATCAGCAATTATAATGCCTTGGGATCGTGCATAATCTGCGGCTCTGCTATAGAGTTCCATACTAATATCGGCTATCTGCTGTGTCTGTTCCTTTCCATATATTTTTTCCATGGCTTCCACTGAGATATTTTCATCGTGGTCACCAATATCTGCTTTTGTGGATGGAGTAAAAATTACTTCAGGTAGTTTATCTGATTCCTGCAAATTATCAGGAAATTCAAATCCGCAAACAGTTGTATTCTGCTTATATGCTTTCCAGAATGATCCAGAAATATATCCACGCACGATACATTCAACAGTCAAAGGTTGGGTCTTATGCACCAGCATAGACCTGCCATCAAGTTCGGCACTATGCGCATGACACACTTCAGGGTATTTACTAACGTCAGCGGTTATCAGATGATTATCAACAACATCACCAAGAAGATCAAACCAAAACAATGAAAGCTGAGTCAACACCTTTCCTTTACCAGGGATAGCATCAATCACCACATCAAAAGCAGAAATACGATCAGTTGCTACCATGAGCAATTTATCGTCATGCCCGGGGATTGCATACATATCCCGTACCTTTCCTCGATGAACCAGCTCCAAACCTTCGTAGTTGGTTTCCAACACTGCATTACTCATTTTATTCTCCTATAAAAAATGGGGAGAGAAAACGGCTGTTTTCCCTCCCCCAAAATCAAAAAACAACCCAATGTTGACAGACTCGTAAAAAGTCTGAAATTAGGATGGATTTGTAAAAAACTTCATATTCGAGGCACGGAAATTTCTTATCATTTCAGCGTACTAGAGTACGTTGAAATGATAAGAAATTTGCAGTAACGAAGAAGATGAAGAGTTTTTACGAATCCATCAATGTTTATATGTTCAGCTTTCCTTTTACAGCATCAATTACTGCATCACTTGAAACAGCAGGTACACTCATTAACAAACCGGCGTCTTTATAAAACCCGATAAGAGGTGCTGTTTTCTCATTATAGGTAGCAAGACGGTGGCTAATTGCCTCTTCTGTCTCATCTTCACGCTGTATAGCTTTTGCTCCACATTTGTCACAAATACCTTCAACTTTTGGTGGATTAGATTTTACGTTGTAAATCGCCTGACATTCAGGGTTTTCACAGGTACGACGTGTACAAAGCCTATCTAGAATGATGTCTTTTGGCACATCTATTTCAACGGCCATATCAAGTGTAATATCAAGCCTTTCAAGAAGTGCTGTCAGTTCTTCGGCCTGAGGTATTGTTCGTGGAAAACCGTCAAGGAGGAAACCTTTTTCACAATCTGGTTCCTGCAGACGAGTTTCCATGATTCCCATTATAAGTGTATCCGGAACCAGATCACCACGTTTCATATACCCTTCTGCTTCTTTCCCAAGTTCAGTGCCTGCAGTGACTGCGCCACGAAGGATGTCTCCTGTGGAAATCTGAACTGAACCGTCAATGTTGGTGAGTAATTTGGCAACCGTTCCTTTACCAGCACCTGGGGCACCTAATAATATTAGTTTCATAGTCTTCTCCTGTGTATTGTTTGAATGTAGAATTTACAACCATTTGGTTTGCGAGCAAATATAAACACTTTTAGAATATTAGCAATAGCAAGAAATTGATCTCAACTAGAATATTTCCAGATAAACCGAAACCGTAAATATGAGGATAGTGCCCTCAACGTTCGCTGTGATATACGCTCTGATCACTACAAAAGGGGTTCGAATAAGAGACAAGTGTGGCAGTCAAAGAACCAATAACAATTTTTGAATTAACAAGAACAGGAATTCGGCAATCATCGTCTGTGAGCCAAACAACAGTGTCACCATCTTTATCGTAAAGACCTTTGAACTTCATCAGCGGCTTCACAGGAAAAACATTCACATCGCCTCTCACTGTATCTGTAAGACGTGTCCGTTCACCTGTTTTCACAACAACCTCATGCCTGCGATCATCTGCAAATGTTGGAACAGTGACGGAATTTTCTCTATCAAGATTCAGGAGCCTGGTAATAAAGAAAGAGGAAAATTCATTATGAACATCCCCATCAACCATATACAATTGAGGCTCCTCTTCATTTTTCTGATATCGTACAGTTCTTTTTTCCTGATTATATGTAGTATGTCGTATTGCTGTGTAATCAGTCCCTTCTTTCTGGATAACATCATAGCTCAGTGGTAAACGTTTTTTTCCATCAATAATGGTTACGAAACTGTCATCAACAGGATAGAAAAAATGAAATAATCCAGAGTCCTTGACACGGACACGCAACTCGAAACGACTACCTGCTTCATCGAGTTTATTAACCTCCATCCACACATCACCAATTTTAATACCACCACTCCAGGAGATCTCGTACACAAGTTTTTCGTCTCCTTGCTGAGCAGGAACAAACCGTGGTTCAATGGAACCTTCTGGATACGACATACCGAATACAGCGTTTACACCAATCAGACAATTGAACACAATGCATAGTAACAGACAAAACCATTTCATA
>JAOZTO010000024.1 GCA_029942265.1 Desulfocapsa sp. | reverse complement strand
CCAGAATCACCCTTTAATCCATGCTGTAAATCTATCTTCCCCGGCAGGTTTCAATCCAAACTCTTCTCCAGCGCTCAGAATCGAATGTATCATATCCTTTCCATACCCTCTGGAACAGGTCAATACCAGTCCTGCAGTATTGTCCTCTCTGTTTATGGTTACAATCTGACAAGGTACGTGGGAAAATGGCCCCTGGTAGAGAAAAGGGACTGTCATTTTCGGATCCTTGAAATCAAGTGCCGACAGTTTTTCACAAATTGAAAAGATGTCTTTACCAATCAGGGCAACAAATATGGTCGATTCCGTAACATCTGTAATTCCATAATCGTCTACTATATCTTCATTATCCGAACCATTAAGATTATATATTGATACCTGGGTACGATTCATACGATTGACAAGAATACCATTCTCAAGAACCGAACAACCGGGGATCTCCGGAATCGCAACACCAAATGGATGCTTGGCTGCTAGGTCAGAATCCTGTAAATCAAAGCGGGGTTTATGGCTTAAGTCAACCAGGTACGGTCCACTTCCCTCGTTTTTGTACTCTTTCACTACTTCCCAGTTATCCTTTTTTTCAGTTGTAACAACAGTACTGTTAAAGACTACCGGAGAAATTCTATCTATTTCAATCATGATTTATTCCTTACATTTTCATCCTGATCCCTTTAGGATCGTACAGGGGCATTGGCACAACTTCCCCATAAATTCGATCATCACCACACTCATCTTCATAAATTTCCAGTCTAGTACCATTTTTACTCAGATCCCCCTCTACCAAGGCCATGCCCACACCTTCCTTTAAAGTGAAGCTGTCCCTAGCAGTACAGATATACCCTCTAACTTTTTTATCTACGATCAGAGCGCCGTCTCGTGGGGCACGTCCTTTATTTTCCATTTTAAAGGCAACAAGTTTCAGGCGTGTTTGATCATTTTCCGCCTGACGCAAAGCAACGGCTCCAACAGTTTTTGCCTCCGTCTTGTTACGATTCCACAAAAAACCGAGCCCCACATCAAGAAGGTTAGTTCTCTGTTCAGATTCCTGACCAAGGATAATATGACATTTTTCCATACGAAGAACATTTTGAGCCTCAACACCAAAATTTTGGATGTTATATTCCTTTCCAGCTTCACCAAGCATCAGCCAAACTGTTTTCATATAGGACGATGGTACATGCAGTTCGTAGGATAATTCACCCACAAATCCGAGGCGCATACACCTTACCGGAATAGTACTATCAAGCTGAAATTCCTTATATTCTGAGAACCCAAAGGCAGTATTGGACATATCAATATCCACTATCTTTTCAAGTACCTTTCTTGCGTTAGGTCCAGACAGGTTGATCACGCCCATGGAATCAGTAAGATTAACCATGTGGAAATCCCAATCGTCATAACGAGTGTGGTATCTAATCCACTCAATGGTACTGCCTGCACGACCAGTAGAGGTCGTAAAGTAGTAATCATTTTCACCCTGCTTGATAAGCACACCATCATCAATCACACATCCATCATCGTTGCACATGGCTGAATATTTGATTCGGCCTTCTTTGATTTTTGAGATATCGGAAACGAAAACCCTCTCCAAAGCTTTTACAGCATCTGGTCCGAAAATCCTGAACTTGCCAAGGGTCGAGCCATCAAGGATTCCCACATTGGAACGAACGTTTTCAATCTCATTTTTGCACGATAAATCACTGGAAAAATAGCGGGCACGCTGCCATACACCGATATTCCTAAAGATACCTCCGTCGTTTCGCTGCATCTCATCCATGGGTGTTCGTTTGAACATACTATGATTACTGCCAGCATATGTGGCAATCAAAGTTGGTATTACAGGGGGCCTGACATTGGTGGATCTAATGGAAACATCAGACATTCCCTGATATTTTGCAACATAGAGCGGCAGATTATGACCGGGGATACCACCCTGACCAGGACCTGTTCCGGCAGAGGTAAACCGCTTGATCAACTCAGGCACATCAAAGCCTTTTTCAATGGCCTGATTAATGTTTTTAATTGTAGTATCTTCATCAAAACAGATAAAACTCTTACGCCCCTCTACAGGTGCGATAACAAGCTTACAGCCTGCGGCAGGATCTGGCAATCCATCCAGTTGATTTTTTGCATCACTCAGTTCTGTCGTAGAGCACGCCTCACAATCAAGAGCTGCTCTACATCCGGCCAGCCTTCCCGAAGATTCAATGGAAAGTGCGTCATCAAATCCCATGATTCTACCAGCGGCGTACATCTTCGCAGGCATCTTATCTGGAAGAAAACAACCTGTGTGGCCATCATACTTCACTGTTCCCTTTGCCACAGTTATACCGCTGGTAAGTGGTGTTAATCCAGCGGATGCCACCAGAAGATCACAATCATAATTGGTCGGTTGTCGACCTTCCAACGTTGCAAGAGTGACTTTCTTAATGTGTTTTTTACCATGGGCTTTGGTGGCAACCCAGCCTGTTAGGAAAGGTATATTTCGTTCAGTAAGTTGTGCAACAAGTTTGCTAGCCTGGCCGCTTTTACGTATATCGGCAACACAGGCAATCTTTACTCCGAGGTCATGTAGACAAATAGCAGTCTCAATTCCCAGATCATGTCCGATACTGAAAACAGCCGTGTCTCCAGGTACCAATCCATAAGTATGAGCCATTCTCAAAGCGCATCCCATTTGCATAATACCAGGACGTTCATTGTTCTCAAAAAGCAAAGGGCGTTCAATGCAGCCAGTGGCAACGATGACACTTATAGCCCTAATCTCCATGTATCGTTCATCAAATGAGTCGTTTTTTCCACCAATCTGAAATCCGGTAACAAGATTATTGTTATATGTTCCAATCATGGAGGCGTTGGTGAATACCCTGATTTTTTCTGCTCCTTCAACCTGAGCTGACAGCTCTTTTGCCCGATCATGATAAGACTGCCCTTCTTTGTATTCATGCGATCTGTACTCAAAGAACCCTCCCAAAACAGATCTGGATTCTAGCAGTATAACTCTTAGTCCTTTATCGGATGCCTCAAGTGCAGCACTCATCCCAGCAGGGCCACCACCTATTACGCAAACATCCGCTGTGGGAAATATTTCATCGTACTTCCCTGTCATTTTAAACTCAGGACTTAAAACACCCAGTCCAGCAACCTTACGGATCTGTTTCATGGCAATAGGCCATATTTTAGCAGGTTTATGCATGGTACTGTAATAAAAACCAGCCGGCATCATCCAGTCAATTTTATCAATAAAAGACATCCTGTCATTTTCCAGAGAACCAACGACATTCTGCTCTTTAACGATCATTCCATCTTTAAGAAGTGTATTCTCACAACGTACATTCGGAATGCCGTCTACTTCCATGCAGGTATTGCTACATTCACCATCAAGGCTGTAGATTCCTCGCGGCCTGTGATATTTGAGACTTCTTGCAAATATTCTTATACCGTTAGAATAGAGCGCTGTAGCAACAGTATCGCCTTCCACTCCGTAATATTGCTTATTTCTATAGATGAAAGATATTTTACGGCTTGGATCTATCTGTAATGTAGGCAATGCATTAAGCCTGTTCATTATTTGCCACCTCCATTTTCTCTACTTCATAGTTTGTTGTCGTATCTCGGTATATGGAGAACCATGAACCGCACCCATCTTTGTGAAACCACCATTCCTCCTGAACACCTGCAACACAATTGTTCATGTGTACATAGTCACACCAACTTTGCGGAGTCAAATCTTTTTCAACAGGCCTGGGTCCTTTTTCCTCACCACCAAATCTGAATTCATATCCATTTCTTTTACCACAAATTGGACATGTTATAGTTAATGCCATTGTTATTTCTCCTTATTGATGGCGTCGTAATATTTCTCCATCTGCTTCGTTACTCCTAATTGTCAGGACTATAATTTACAAGTGCAGCTGTTTCGCCCATAAGCTTATGTTCTTCATACCGTTTCAAGGCAAATGGTTTCAAGATATCCGGGCATTTATTTGTAGCCATAAATTCTGCCATATATTTTCCGGCAACCGAACATGACTTAAAACCAAAATATCCCCAGCCACAGTTCATAAAAAAACCTTCAAATTGGTCGTTACCATCCAATATAGGTGCCATATCAGGAGTCATATCTGCAAGCCCTCCCCAGATTCTCATAAAACGTAAACCTTTCAGGCAGGGCAAAAATTCACTGAGTGCTTCAGCCTGATGCTTAATAAAATGAGCTGTGCTTAACGTGGTATAATTCGGCCATGGATCCATATGAGCACCCGTTGCAATTTCACCTTTAAGCGTTTGATTAGCGTAGCAATGATATGCGCCCGATGAAACCACATGATTCAACAATGGTTTCAGAGGCTGCGTTACCATAGCCTGGATGGTCAAAACAGATATGGGAAGTTTAATTCCCAGCATACCACTAATCAGGCCTGCAGAATACGCACCAGCAGATATCAATACCTGTTTGGTATTAATCACCCCTTCACTGGTAGTTACAGAAGTAACTTTACCATCTTTTGTGCCAATGGCCAGTGCTTCAGTCTGCTGATGAATCTCAGCTCCATATTGCGCAGCACCCTTAGCAAGCCCCCAGACAACAGCATCGTGTCGTACAATACCTCCGGGGGGATGAAACATGGCCCCATGAATTGGAAACGTAATGTCATCTGAAATATTTAAGGATGGAACTAGTTTTTTAGCCTCTTTGGCATCAATAAGATGGCTTTCCACTCCGTGGAACTGGGCAGTGGCAATGGTCATCCTGGCCGCCTTCATAGCAGCTTCTGAATGCAGCAAATTGAGATTGCCGCAATTATTAAACATTAGGTTAAAATCAAGCTCTTTGGTTAAAACGGGCCAAAGATCCAGAGCTTCCTTATACAGGGGGACATTGTGCTGAGTACGTTGATTAGCACGAACAATTGCAGTATTTCTGCCGGCACCGCCATACCCTATATAGTTTTTTTCAATAATTGCGATATCGGTAATGCCATGCTCTTTGGCAAGATAATATGCGGTTGCCAAATTGTGGAGTCCTCCTCCGATGAGGACAACATCATAGCTTGATTTCAGTTTCTTTTTTTTTCCCCATAGGGGTTTTTGTTTGGAAAACATTGGTCTCCCTTCCCATTGTATGTGGTAGTGTTTCTGGGTGATCTTTTAGTCGAAGTGCTGGAAATTATTCCCAGTGCAATGACTCCTTTTGTCTAAAAACTACAACTTTACCCAACTACTGAAAAAGACGAATCTTTATTGATCTTCCTCAGACGGCTATAAAAGCCAATGTCACATGGGCGTTTTGTAAACTCCATTCGATACTGAACCGGTTCTTTATCGTGGTCGTGGCCATTTTCACAAGCAGTGATCAATTCAGCCATCATCACACCAACAGCAGGGGCATTTTTATATTGATTGCCGGATGTACCAACAGCCATATAGTAACCAGGTAGATCTGACTTGTCATAGATTGGAATCCAGTCATCGCTACAATCATAAAGATCAACAAGCCCTTGAGGTTTACTTAAGGGGACAGGGAGTTCTTTAAGTCTTTGAGCCTGACGCATGATTTGCATTGACCATTGTTCGGTAAGATCTTTATTATAATTATCAGGATCATCAATCCAATCAAGATCATCACAATCTGGTTCTTCAGATCCTATCAGTACATGATTACCGACTTCAGGCCTTGAGTAGTTCCCTATATCTCCATCTGTGATCATCATCCCTAAATTTTCGTAATCAAATCCTTCTGGTGAAGGTACATGACTGACTTCAACCCGTAAGGGACGTGTTTTAATATTCATACCATCAAGGACACCAGCCATTTCATTAATTTGATAGGAATGAGGCCCTGCAACATTTATGACAATAGGTGCTTCGACTATGGTACCATCCTTTAACTGCACGCCACTTGTTCGGTTGTCTTTCTTTAGGATATCAACCACTTCAGTGTTAAAAACAAATTCTCCACCTTTCGCTTCACAGGCAACCTGAACATTTTCAACACTTAATTTTGCATCGTTGATATAACCTGTTTCAGGAATATATACCCCTCCTGGCAGAGCATCAGCAGTCGGTTTACCAAAGCTAGGGTCATCCTGACGAACCGGTGGCCCATATTGACGAGAATCTACAATAGTAAGTTTTTCAGACATTTGCTCTGCGGTCAGTTCCTGATACACAACACCTAGTTCATCCATGCTGCTCATAAATTTTTCGCCAAATTTATTTCGTTCAGTTTTGATTAGCATACACCCAGTATTGATATATTTGGCCATACCATTAGGGTCGACCAACTCTAGGTAATGCCCCCAATTGAGCCAGTAAAAGTACCCTTCTCTTGCCATTGCAACACCATCGGGCGTTGAATAGTGAAAACGAATAATAGCACAAGTTGCCGCAGTAGAGCCGTAACCCGCTGAAGGTAACTTGTCGATATTTAATGTTTTATAGCCACGCTTTGCAAGTTCAAATGCCGTACAGCATCCGATAATGCCACTGCCAATAATGATGGCATCGTATTTTGTTTTCATAGTAGAATAATCTCAATTATTAGTTAATTAAAAATAGGCTCAAAAGCAGTAAGCTCTTCAAGCGGTATGTGGCAAGCAATTCTATGCCCGGGTTTCACTATAATTTCTTCAGGTTTTACCTCTTCACAGATAGTTCCAATTTTTCTAGGAGCTTGTCCGAGAATGCCCTTTTGCCCAAACTCTTCAGAATTGTCAAAAAATAATGCTCGGAATATCACGCATATGCCTGTGCTTATTTTTAGAAACCAGTTTTTGTTAAGCAGTCTTACAAATTCATCAAAGGTTTGAAGGTGAGAGTGGACAGTGAAAAACGCTATAAAACCAAAATGTTGGAAGAAACTACATCGTTAATCGTGCTTCGGCTCACTTATTTTTCAAAACTTAATTGAATATCTGCAATGGTTTTCAATTTCTCAAGCAGGTTCCTGACAAAACGAATTTGATCGCAGGAATTTCTTATTTCCATAAGAAGACTATCGTTTAAAGGAATATCTCGATTTAAAGACGTCTCACTTGGCTCTCTTTCAGGAATAACGGGATCACCTGGTTCATCTTTTCGTCTAAAGACAGGAGAATAGTATCCAATCTCCTGTTCCAGGCTAAATGTTTTAATTCCAGGCGTTTCTTCTCCGAGCATGAGAAGATCAAAGAGCATCTTCATCTGGGGTAGGTCATCATTTTCTTCCGCAACACCTAATTGAGCAAAGCCATCACCCTGTTGTACTCTGCGAATCCCCTTAAGATGAACATGCTTAATAAAGGGAGCCATTGTTTGTAACGCCACTAAAGGTTCTTCAAAGGCATTGATCATATTCCCAAAATCAAACAAAATGCGTACTCTTTCACTATTGACTGCTTCAATGATCCTGACAAGCTCATGGGATTTTAAATCTTCATGCTGCTCCAGAGTAAAATACAGGTCGTTCGCCTCGGCTATTTTTGCAGCATCCTTTAATTCTTTTATTCCCTTTTCTATTATTGCTGAAACACGGCCACTGTGTCGAAGATAAACACGAATATTTTTCACACCAAGTTCAAGGGCAATGCGGACAACATCTTCAATTTCATTTTTTTTAGTGCTGCTAATTTCAAGGTTGATTCCTAAGTCTAATTTGTTAGCATGTGACCTGATTGCTCTTAGTTCAGAGACTGTTTTGTATTGCAATGCTCTTGCCTGCCCCATGTCTATATGGGCAGAAATCCCTTGTAATCCTTCCTGAAAGGCAAATCTCATCAAATCATCTATGTCAAATGAGCCATAATTAAAATTGCAATAAAAAGCATAAGTATGGGCATATAGATTGATAGAGTCAATCCTTTTCAGAAGTCTGAGGGCAACATCTTTTCTAAATTCCACAATAGGGATACCCAGAATATTATCTGTTTTTCTTTTCAGGGATTTTTCAAAATATGGTTGAAGTAAGGTCATCTTGTTACAATCCGTTAAAAAAGTTTAAAATACTTTGTGTTTGAATGCAGGAGCACAAATGTTTCCGTATATGTGATTCCTCCAATTTCATTTAAATCCTTCCTAAAAAGTACTTCATTTAATGCACTTAAAGACTCAACCATTATCTCGAAAAAAACATCGAATTTTCCCGTTGCATTCCATACGCTTGTAACACCCTCAATCTTCTCAATCTCTTTAATTTTTTCTTCGTGGTTACGATCTTTCAGGTTTACTCCTACGATAGCCGCAATCTGATTACCTAATGCAAAAGGGTTGACTCTTGCTTCTAATACAAGTATCCCCTTGTCAATCAGCCGTGTAACTCTATTTTTGATGGTACCTTCAGATACCTCGAATTTCTTTGCCAATTCTTTGTACGGCCGTCTGGCATTGTTTTGAAGAGCAATGATAATTTTTTTATCCAAACTATCAATGCAATTGCCACATTTCTTACCTGCCATATTTTCTTCCCTATCTACAGCTTTCAATGCCTAGGAGGCTGTCCGATAATGCCCTTTTCCCAAACTATTCAGAATTGTCAAAAAATACACACAATTACATTTAATACATTTATTGTCTTTTGTTTTACACTAAACGCACATTAATGGCTATGTAATTCTTGACAATACAATGTTGTAGCGGTAGAAATACCAGTAATAGTTAAACAACTTTCTTATAATGTGTAAACATTCGGGTTGGGGGCAAAAATAGGCTCAACCCGAATGTTTACAACGTAATCACCATAATCTTAGGAAATATATCATGAACATCGAAAAAAGACTCAAATCACTCGGAATCGTATTACCTGATACACCAAAACCTGTCGCAGCATATATTCCGGCACTACAAGTGGAAAAACTTGTTTTTACCTCAGGACAAATTCCGGTTGTTAAGGGTGAGTTGAAGTATACCGGAAAACTTGGTTCTGAGGTTACTCTGGAACAAGGATTTGAAGCGGCACAAATTTGTATCATTAACGGACTAAGTGCTCTGCGAGATGTAATTGGGAGTCTGGACGAAATTGAACAGATTGTGAAAGTTGTTGGCTATGTTGCTTCATCTTCCGGCTTCAATGATCAGCCAGCAGTAGTTAATGGTGCTTCAGAGTTATTGCAGGATATTTTTGGAGAGAAGGGAATCCATGCCCGCAGTGCAGTGGGAGTTGCAGAATTACCTTTAAATGTGCCCGTGGAAATCGAATTGATAGTAAAAATTAAATAACAGGAAAAATCATGACTTCCAGTATCTTGTTATCATTCCCGATGGAATGGGAGACTATCCCATTGAAGCTTTAGATGGACAAACTCCCCCAGGAGGCTGTCCGAGAATGCCCTTTCGCCCAAACTCTTTAGAATTGTCAAAAAATAATGCTCGGAATATCAAACATATGCCTGCGCTTATTTATTGAAAATTCTTCGATTTTGAACGAATAGACATGGATATAGTAGGGACTGTCCTCCAAAACATTACTGCTGACGACAATGTGAAAATCCTCATCCTTCCAGATCATCCAACGCCTGTTTCAATACGTACTCACACATCTGATCCCGTTCCATTTTTGATGTACGGCTCAAGAATTAAACCCGATGCAATCATGAAATTCAGAGAATCAGTTGCAGAATCCTCAACACTGCTTTTTAAAGATGGGCATACGCTGATGAATTATTTCATTACTGGTGAAAACCACCATGTTCCGTAACGAAGCAGATGGAGAGTTTTTACGACGCCATCACAGGTGATGCCTTTTAATATATATTAAATCCAACAACAGATGCGACAACAACCCAAGTCCTAGAAATGCCAATGGTCTGTAAAAAAAAAGTACAACCAATGAAAACAATATGACCACTTTCCAGTTTTTATGTAAAAAATGAGTCTTGAAAGGATTGCGTTTAGGATCAAAAATTGGTTTTGAAAACAGGTGATCAAGATCGATCAGACTCGCTGAATAGAGTACGAGCAAATCATGATAGCGAAATGTAATAACTCCAAAATAATCTAAACCACAATACATTAGAGTATCAAATCCGCCATGGGTCAGTGTCATCATATTTTATCTCCTCCTAAAAGTTTGTAGCCTCATCGAGGATTTCTGAGATATCCCTGACTAACACTTGCCCCTTGCCTTCAATGATGCCGTCACCCAGCATAGTTGCACAGAAAGGACAGGACGTTACTACTGTTGTTGCACCTGAATGAATTATCTGACTAGCCCTCTCATTATTAATTCTTTTCCCAATATGTTCTTCCATAAACATTCTGGCACCACCTGCACCGCAACAGAATGATTTTGATTGTGTCTTACTCATTTCAATAAGATTGGAACCAGTGGCCATTTTAAGAACTTTTCGTGGAGATTCATAAATATCATTCCAGCGGCCAAGATAACAGGAATCATGCAAAGTAATGGAACCACAATCAGGAGTATTGGTTTTCAGACGACCTTCCTTAAGCAACAAATTAAAAAACTCAGCGGTGTGAAGCACATTATAATGTCCCCCAAAGTCTGGGAATTCATTTTTTATGATATTGTAACAGTGTGGGCATCCAGTAAGAATGGTATCAAAGGAATAGCGATTGAAAATTTCAATATTCTGCATGATCATTGTTTGAGCCAGATATTCATTTCCAGCACGCCGGGCCATATCACCATTACAGCGTTCTTCATTTCCCAGAATTGCAAAATCAACCCCTGCTTTTTGAAGTATTCTGGCGGTAGCTCTGCTGACTTTTTTACCCCGTTCATCAAATGACCCCGCACATCCAACAAACCAGAGAATGTCAACCTTCAACTTTTCTGACATAAGCGGCACCTCAATATCTGTACACCACTGTGCTCTTGAATCAGCAGAAAACCCCCATGGATTGGATTGATTTTCTATATTTTCAAATGGTTCCTGAAGTTCCGGAGGAAAGTTTGCTTCCATTAATACCTGGTTCTTTCTCAACTCAAAAATAAAATCCAGATGTTCATTTGATACCGGACAGATATTCTCACAGGCACGACATGTTGTGCAGGCCCATAATACATCACCTGTCACCTGGCTTCCTTCACGGATAATAGGCTTGATTGCATTATGTTCACCAGCCAAAAGCAGGTCAGACTGATTGAAAAGCTCCACTTTAAGATCATGAATAATTTTTTGGGGAGAGAGGGGCTTTCCTGTACCTGCTGCCGGACAGAGTTCTTCGCAACGACCACATTCTGTGCAGGCGTATAAATTCAAAACATTATGCCAATTCAGTTCGCTGATATTGGCAAGACCGAATGTTTCGATCTTTTCATCTTCAAGAGGAGTTTTCACAACAGCCTTCTCAACACCGAGTCGTTTGAAAAATACATTAGGTGCCGCAGCAAGAAGATGTAAATGTTTGGAGCTCGGAATATAGAGAAGGAAGCCTAGAATCGTACCAAGATGGATATAATAAAAAGCCTCATACCAAACAAACACTTCCTTGTCAGATAATGCACCAAGGCCAAATACTGCTGCTAAAAAACCTGATACGGGAAAGGCCATTCCATAGTTAATTCCATCGTTCATTTCATGGGACAATAACTGGAATATATTAACAAAATAAAATGAAATAACAATTGTTGAGGTAAAAAGAATAATCAGTTTTGCATCTATCCCCATAGTAAGATAGGAGGGTTTTATTATTACTCGTCGGTAAAGAGTGTAAGCTAAACCTGCAAGAACAAATACTCCCAAGACATCAGCGACAGACAAGTATATCGTGTAGAAACCGGGAAGAAGGTGTCCCGCACTAAAAGCAGGAATAGCTCCCTTGATCATCAGTTCAAGGGAGTGAGGGAAAATAACGAGAAAACCGAAGAATATCAATGCATGGGCAAAACCTGGTACGGGTTTACGTATGATATTGGTGTGTCCCAGTACGTCAACAAAAATAGTCTTTATACGTTCAACTGGTTTGTCAACTAAACACTTTGGTTCACCATCGACTGCAAGCATTATTTTGTAAAGCCGGGTCAGTTTTACAAAAAAAAAGCCGAATGCACCAATAAGAAGCATCGTCATCAGAATAGATTTGAAGAAAAAATATTCCATCATTGTGTAAGTGCTATCCAAAAAAATGGTAATTAATCTTAAAAAAACTTGTCAACATTTGTAACCGTTCATATCATGCCAGTTAAAATCCTTTTGGATTCTGTGACTGCCACCGCCAGGTATCTTCACACATTTCAGCAAGCCCTCGTGTTGCCTTCCACCCTAATTCCCTGGCTGCAAGCCCTGGGTCGGCAAAACACTGGGCGATATCGCCAAGTCTGCGCTCTACAATTTTATAAGATACTTTTTTTCCAGAAGCAGATTCAAACGCACTCACCATATCAAGCACACTGTAACCGTTTCCTGTTCCAAGGTTATAAATAACAACACCTGGTGCGGAAGACAACTTTTCAAGAGCCTTTAAATGGCCAAGAGCCAGATCAACCACATGAATATAGTCTCGAACACCAGTACCATCAGGAGTATTGTAATCGTTTCCAAAAACTGAAAGCTCCGACAGTGCTCCAACGGCTACCTGCGAAATATACGGCATTAAGTTGTTTGGAATACCATTTGGATCTTCCCCAATTTTCCCACTTTTATGTGCGCCCACAGGATTAAAATATCGTAAGAGCGCAACATTCCAGTCAGAGTCGGCCACAAACAAATCAGAGAGAATATCTTCTACCATAAGCTTTGTTCGGCCATAGGGATTTGTACATGACAGGGGAAAATTTTCTGTAATCGGTACTGTTTTCGGATCGCCATATACAGTTGCCGAGGAACTAAACACTATGTTTTTCACGTTATACTCAGCCATTGCCTTGGTAAGATTGAGTGTCCCTGTAATATTATTTTCGTAATATCGCTGTGGTTGCTCCACGGACTCTCCAACCGCCTTCAACCCTGCAAAATGGATTACAGAGTCAATATCAGGACAGGCTTTAAAGACATTA
>JAOZTO010000023.1 GCA_029942265.1 Desulfocapsa sp. | reverse complement strand
AAATAAAAAAGTTATACAGGCAAGTGAGCGTGAAAGCCTTGCTCTTGCTTATAGCGATCTTGATCATATTGTTGACAACCTCTACACACTGGCCGAATCACACCAGGAAGTAACCCAGAAGAATATCAATGCGGCCTTGAATGTTGCCCGTGACCTGTTGAAAAAGGGTGGAGGAATAGACTTTTCCAAGGAAACTGTACAGTGGAAGGCTGTAAATCAGTACACTAAAAAAAGTACCGATCTCACTCTCCCTAAAATGATGGTAGGCGACAAGTGGCTTGGTCAGGTTAGCTCAAGAAGCCAAACTGCACTTCTTGTGGATTCTGTACAAAACCTCCTCGATGTCACCTGTACCGTTTTTCAGCGTATGAATCCTACTGGTGATATGTTACGAGTCTCAACAAATGTCATCAAGTCAGATGGAAAACGAGCTATTGGCACCTATATCCCTGCCACTAATCCCAATGGCGCAGCAAATCCTGTCATCTCCACAGTTTTGAAAGGACAGACCTTCAAAGGACGCGCATTTGTAGTTGACCGATGGTACATCACCGCCTACGAACCAATCTTTGATGCAAATAAAAACGTTGTCGGTGTACTGTATGTCGGCATCCCCCAGGAAAACGTTAAAAGTCTGCGCGAAGCCATACTTGCAATGAAAATCGGTCATAATGGTTTTGTCACTGTGCTTGATAGCTCAGGGAAATATGTCATCTCGCAAGATGGCAAAAAAGATGGCACAGACACTCTGCAAATCACAGATAGCAACGGAACAGCTTACCTAAAAGAACGTATTGCAACTGCCCAAAGGTTATCTCCACGTGAAATAGGAAAACAGAGCTTCGTGCTTGATTCCAATGGCACGCCAGGAACACACGATGCTCACTTCGTCTATTTTAAACCATGGGACTGGATTATTTCCACAGAAGCTAATCAGAACGAGTTTACAGAAGTTGCCAGTACCATAGGAAAGATAGGAAACAAAAGCAATATGATCATTGGCATCATTGGCCTGTTCACTATCCTCCTTACCGGATTGATCTGGATATGGGTTGCTGGAACTATAGTAAAACCAATCAACAGAACAGTTGCCGGTATTAGAGATATTGCCGAAGGTGAAGGAAACCTCACCATGCGGCTTGATACCGGGTCAAAAGATGAAATTGGGGAATTAGCACTCTGGTTCAATACATTTGTTGAAAAACTGCAAAAGATCATGGTTGAAATTCGGGATAACGCTCAGACTGTCGGAAACTCATCCGAGCAACTGTTCAGCGTATCTGAAGAGTTGACAAATGGAGCAGACGACACCTCTCAACGTGCAAAAACACTGGCTGCATCCTCAGAAGAAATGTCAGTCAATCTCAACAACGTTGCTTCTGCCATGGAAGAATCTTCAAACAATACAACAGCGGTTGCCACTGCCACCGAAGAAATGTCAGGTACTATTAGTGATATTTCCAAAAACGCTGAAAAAGCCCAGTCAATCACGGAAAAAGCCGTGGAACAGGCACGAAAAGCTTCTGTGAAAATGGAAGATCTAGGTAATGCTGCACAAAAAATTGGTCAGGTAACTGAGACAATTACTGACATTTCAGGTCAAACCAATCTGCTTGCCCTCAACGCCACGATCGAGGCTGCCCGTGCAGGAGAAGCAGGTAAGGGGTTTGCCGTAGTTGCAAATGAGATTAAAGACCTGGCAAAACAGACAGCTGAAGCAACTCTTGACATTAAAAACCAGATCGATGATGTACAGCGCGCCACCGATTACACTGTCACTGAGATTGACCATATTTCTGTCATAATCAGCGAAGTGGATACCATTGTCGGCACTATCGCCACAGCCGTTGAGGAACAGGCTTCCGCCACTCAGGAGATTGCAGAGAGTATCGGACAAGCCAGTCATGGTATTCAAGAAGTTAATGAAAACGTCAGTCAAAGCTCTATTGTTGCTGATGGTATTACCCGGGATATTGCTGAAGTCAATGCTGCATCTGACAAATTCTCTCAGGGAAGTCACTCTATTCAAACAAGTGCAACGACCCTGAAAGAGTTGGCAGGTAAGCTGAACAGTATTGTCGACACATTCAAGGTCTGATGGAATCATAAAAATTCTTCGTCTTTTTCGTTACTGCAGATTTTCTAAACTCTTACATACCTTGTACATTGGAATGATAGAAAAGCTGCGGTAACTGTTCAACCGCTCCTCCTTCGCCAATTTCGGAGTCTCCAACAAAATACTCTGGTGCACTCCGCTCCCACATTTGCTTATCCTGCCTAATGACGGTATAGTGTTTCATCACTTATCTTCTATCTCCTATTGGAGCACACAATGACTGACAATCAACAAGTTCTTATCGGCGGAAACAAAAAAGGTACACAGATTTTTCTCAATCCAGCCATGGCCAATCGACATGGCTTAATTACCGGCGCAACAGGAACTGGTAAAACTGTTACATTACAAGTACTGGCAGAATCCTTTTCAAGCCTCGGTGTCCCCGTTTTTTCAGCTGATGTCAAGGGCGATCTGTCAGGTATTGCCAAGCCCGGAAAATCCCACCCAAAAGTTACTGAACGTCTTGAGCATATGGGCGTTACAGATTATTCTTTTGAAGGTTGCCCCACACTCTTTTGGGATATCGAAGGAAAAACAGGCCATCCGGTTCGTACAACAGTCTCAGAAATGGGGCCGGTTCTGCTGGCAAATATCCTTGAGCTGAATGAAACCCAAGGCGGCATCCTTCATGTTGCATTTTCCGTTGCCGATGATCAGGGTTTGCTCCTTCTCGATCTGAAAGATCTGAGCGCCATGCTCAATTGGCTGGCTGAAAACCGTAAAGAACTTGCAAAAGAGTATGGTAATATCGCTACCCAGAGTGTTTCCGCTATCCAGCGTAAACTCCTGGTGCTCAAGGAATCTGGTGGGGAAGTATTTTTCGGTGAACCTGCATTAAACATTGAAGATCTTATGCACTCTGATTTTTCCGGACGTGGTGTGGTGAGTCTGCTTGATGCCTCTTCGCTCTATTCAAATCCGAGAATATATTCAACATTTCTTCTGTGGCTGCTTTCTGAATTGATGGAAGAACTTCCTGAACGAGGTGACGCACCACTCCCAAAACTTGTCTTCTTTTTTGATGAAGCACATCTGCTGTTTAACAACTCACCAAAAGGCTTAATTGATAGAATCACTCAAGTGGTGCGTTTAATTCGTTCCAAAGGTGTTGGAATATTCTTTGTCAGCCAGTATCCCAATGATATTCCTGATGAAGTACTGGGACAGCTTGGTTGTCGTATCCAACATGGACTCCGAGCATTCACCCCAAAAGACCAAAAAGCTGTCAGAGTAGCCGCTCAAACATTTCGTCAAAACCCTGAAATCGACACTGAACAAGCTATCACCGAACTAGGTGTAGGTGAAGCACTGGTTTCAACCCTTGATCCAAAAGGACGCCCCACAATTGTCGACTGGTGCCTGATGGCACCACCTCACTCACAAATCGGTCCCATCACAGCTGATGAAAAAAACAGTACCATGGCAAAATCTCCCATCAAAGGCCGCTACGACACTGCACTTGACAGAGAATCTGCCTACGAACTCCTGATAGTCAGAGAAGAAGAACTACAGAAAAAACGAATCGATGCCGCATTGGAACTTGAACATGAAAAAACTGCTGCAAAAGAAGCAAAAGCAAAAAATAAAGGCTCAGGACGACAACGACAATCCGTACTGGAAAGTACATTGAAATCCATTGGTAGAAGTTTTGGCTCACAAATCGGGCGTTCATTGGTTCGTGGCATCCTTGGATCACTAATAGGTAAGAGGCGATAGATATCTTTCGTAACCAAAACATTTTATCAGGAGTACTTCGCCATGTGGAAAATCACAGTTGACGAAGAAAGATGTACTGGTTGCAATGAGTGCGTTGAAGGCTGTCCCGGTGAAGTATATGAACTTATACAATCCAAAGCTGCGCCAACAAACAGCGAAGATTGTCACGAATGTTTTACCTGTGTAGAACTTTGTGATGAAAACGCTGTGACGGTGGAAGATATTTGAGGGTTTTACAAAAAATTTAATGAGGTTCAACAAACATTATGACAATCCTTTTAGCAGCCGATATTGGCGGAACAAAAAGTGACCTGGCTATCATTGATCTTTCTCTATCCAGTGGAAGCGCTCCGCTTCATCACAAACGATATAAAAACAGCGAATTCTCAAACCTTGATAACATTCTTAGTGATTTTCTGACTGATTCTGATTGCGAAACACCAATTTATGGATGTCTGGCAGTAGCCGGTGTCATCCGGGACGGTGAAGTTTCACTTACTAATCTGGCATGGACAGTGAGTGAGAAGAAGCTACAGGAAACATTCGGATTCAAACAGGTCACTCTTCTCAATGATCTTACAGCCATCTGTAGCGCACTTCCTGACATTCCTGAAAAAGATCTCCTTACTATCCAACCTGGAACTGTGCAGCGAAATGGTGTCAGAGCTGTTATTGCACCTGGCACCGGACTTGGGGAAGGCTACCTTATTGACCAAGATTCATTCTTCTTCCCCAAAGGGTCTGAGGGCGGCCATTGTGATTTTGCACCTGTTAGCGATGAGCAGATAGAGCTTCTTCGATTTATGCGAAAAAAACTCAGCTACGTCAGTTACGAAGTCCTCTGTTCGGGAGTTGGGATTCCAAATATATTTGACTACCTTGCCACCACAGGTATTGACAGAAACCCCGACCGAATGCAACTAATCAAAGAGGGTGACGATAAAACACCGCCCATCGTAAACGGAGCAATAGCCGATACCCCCTGCCCTCTTTGCCAGAAAACTGTAAATTTGTTTCTTGAAATTCTTGGTTCAGAAGCGGGTAATCTTGCACTCAAAACATACCCCACAGGCGGTTTATTTATTGCTGGAGGAATTTTACCTCGTATTGCGGCACATATCTCCTTTGATCCATTTATTCAAAATTTCAGGCAAAAAGAAAAAATGAGTACACTGATGAAATCTTTTCCTGTTCATCTGATACAAAAACAGGATACAGCACTGCTTGGCACTATAAGTTATGGGCGACGTTTTTTTTGATGACATTTTCTTGTCCTAAAATGAAAAACGGAATAGATTGTAATATCAAAAAGTACCACCCTGAATGATCAGGTAAAAACAGAGGAGATTACAAGTATGAGAAAATTCCCGAAAATGCTAGCCACTTTTTGTGGTATTTCACTGCTGGCCGCTGGGGCTGTTGGAGTGCAAGCGAAAACACTGATTTATTGCTCAGAAGGAAGTCCTGAGGGATTCAATCCTTCACTCTACACATCCGGTACTACTTTCGATGCGACATCCCGACAGGTATTTAATAAACTTGTTGAATTTGAACGCGGCACCACCAAAATTGTTCCTGGTCTAGCAGAAAGTTGGGACGTTTCTGACGATGGCAAAGAATACACCTTTCACCTTAGAAAAGGCGTAAAATTTCACACCACCAAAGAATTCACCCCAAGCCGTGATTTCAATGCCGATGACGTACTCTTCAGCTTTAACCGTCAGTTTAAAAAAGATCATCCATACCATAAAATATCCGGCGGTAATTATGAATATTTTAACAGTATGTCCATGCCTGATCTGATCAAAGAAATTGTAAAAGTTGATGATAATACCGTTAAATTTGTTCTAAACAGACCGGAAGCGCCAATGATTGCAAACTTGGCAATGGATTTTGCTTCTATAACATCGAGTGAGTACGCAGACAAAATGATGGCTGCCGGAACCCCTGATGTTGTCGATCAAAAACCTGTTGGAACAGGACCGTTTCAACTGGTAGCGTATCAGAAAGATGCGGTTATCCGCTACAAAGCCAATCCTGATTATTGGCCTGGAAAGGCAGCAATTGATAATCTTGTGTTCGCCATAACCCCTGACGCATCTGTACGTTACCAGAAATTAAAAGCTGGTGAATGTCATATTATGCCGTATCCCAATCCTGCTGACTTGAAAGCCATGGCCACAGATCCTGCCGTCAACCTTATGCAAAAAGAAGGTTTGAACGTTGGCTATCTTGCCTATAACAGCTTAGTTCCTCCTTTTGACAATCCTGTTGTTCGTAAGGCTCTAAGTAAGGCAATCAACAAGGAAGCTATCCTTGAAGCCGTTTTCCAGGGAGCTGGAAAAGTAGCAAAAAATCCAATTCCACCTACCATCTGGTCATATAATGATGCTGTTGTAGATGATAGTTATGATCCTGCTGCTGCTAAAAAAATGCTTGCTGATGCTGGGGTAAAAGATCTGAGCACCAAAATCTGGGCAATGCCTGTCCAGCGCCCATACAACCCCAATGCCCGCCGTATGGCTGAATTGATTCAGGCCGACTGGGCAAAAGTTGGCGTAAATGCTGAAATCGTTTCTTATGAGTGGGGCGAGTACTTAAAACGTTCCAAAGATAAGGATCGTGATGGTGCCGTGCTTCTTGGATGGACTGGTGACAATGGTGACCCAGACAACTTCCTCGCAGTATTGCTCGGTTGTGACGCAGTAGGAAGCGCAAACCGTGCTCAATGGTGCTACAAACCATTTGAAGACCTGATCCAAAAAGCCAAAATTGTTTCTGATCCTGCCGAACGTACAAAGCTTTACGAGCAGGCTCAGGTGATTTTCAAGGAACAGTCTCCATGGTCAACTATTGCTCATTCCATCGTGTTTGAACCTGTCCGCAAAGAAGTGACCGGATATCGTATCGATCCTTTTGGCGGCCATATTTTTTATGGTGTAGACCTGAAGTAATCAGTATATATGGTCGGATAATCTTGTTGATTATCCGACCTTTTTCCCCCTTGTCCGAGAGATTGTCTGCGAACAGGCATTTCATTCGACAGACCGAATCCTCTTTGAAATAATTTCTCATGATTTCATTATTGTTGAAAAAATTGGGTGTGCTTATCCCCACGTTTTTCGGAGTAACTTTGGTGGCATTTATTTTTATCCGCCTGCTACCCGGTGACCCCGTAATGCTGATGGCTGGTGAACGCGGCATGTCGGAGGAAAGACATGCTGAAATGATGCAGGTGTTCGGCTACGACCGTCCTTTGTATGAACAGTATTTGTCTTATCTTGGTGATTTAGTACAGGGGGATCTTGGGAACTCAATCATTACAAAAAGACCGGTACTTGAAGAGTTTATGACACTCTTCCCTGCCACAGTGGAATTATCGCTTTGTGCCATCATACTAGCTATATTATTGGGCTTACCGGCGGGTGTTATTGCTGCAACCAGACGTGGCTCAGCCTTTGATCATACTGTGATGACAGGTGCCCTGACCGGCTATTCCATGCCTATTTTCTGGTGGGGACTTCTGCTGATTATTCTGTTTTCAGGTATCTTGGGGTGGACGCCCGTGTCCGGTCGGATATCCCTTTTTTATTACTTTGAACCGGTTACCGGTTTTATGCTGATCGACAGTCTGCTTTCGGGAGAGAAAGGTGCATTTTTATCTGCCGTCTCGCATCTGATTTTACCCTCTATAGTACTGGCAACAATTCCGCTTGCAGTTATTGCCCGTCAGACCCGTTCGGCCATGCTTGAAGTGCTAGGTGAGGATTATGTCCGAACCGCCAGGGCAAAAGGACTTGGGCCAGGTCGGGTGATTGGACTCCATACCCTTAGAAATGCAATGATTCCTGTGATTACTGTTATCGGTTTGCAGGTTGGTGTTCTGTTTGCCGGAGCAATTCTCACAGAAACTATTTTTTCCTGGCCGGGAATTGGCAAATGGATGGTAGATTCTATTTTCCGAAGAGATTACCCGTCTGTGCAAGGCGGTCTGCTAATGATAGCCGCTGTGGTTATGATTGTGAACCTTATTGTTGATCTGCTCTATGGCCTGATCAACCCTCAAATACGACATACGGATTAAGAAAATGAGTGAAGCCATCGCCAATCAGGAAGGATTTGACGCTCAACAAAGTGGTCGTCTGGCACTGTTCAAAGAGTTCTGGTCGTACTTTAGTGAAAATCGCGGCGCTGTGATTGGGATGATATTCTTTTTCTGTGTCGTTCTCGTCGCTATTTTTGCAAATTTCATTGCCCCACATAGTGCAACAGAGCAATTTCGAGATGCCTTTCTACAGCCACCATTTTGGCAGGTTGGCGGTGAGTGGCGCTTCCCGTTGGGGACCGACGCTGTCGGTCGTGACGTTTTATCCCGTCTAATTTACGGATCACGCTATTCTCTTTTTATCGGCTGTATTGTAGTTTCGGTCTCTCTTGTGTTTGGGGTTGTGCTTGGCCTTTGCGCAGGATTTTTTCGTGGCAAAGTTGACATTGTTATCATGCGAGTAATGGATGTTGTACTTGCTTTCCCCAGCCTTTTACTGGCACTGGTACTTGTTGCGATTTTAGGTCCTAGTCTGATTAATGCAATGATAGCCATCGCCATTGTACAGCAACCCCATTACGTCAGACTCACGCGAGCTGCTGTGCTTGGTGAGACAACCAAGGATTATGTCACTGCCGCACGGGGAATCGGAGTTGGAAAACTTCGTTTAATGTTTGTGACCATCCTTCCCAACTGCATGGCTCCGCTGATCGTACAAGCTGCCCTCAGTTTTTCGTCAGCCATTCTCGATGCTGCAGCACTTGGTTTTCTGGGGATGGGGGCACAGCCACCAACACCTGAATGGGGAACAATGCTGGCAGAAGCCCGCGAATTTATATTACGTGCCTGGTGGGTAGTGACATTTCCAGGAGTTGCCATCCTGACCACCGTCCTTGCCATTAACCTGATGGGTGATGGCTTGCGTGATGCCCTTGATCCTAAACTCAAACGATCCTGATCTGCGATGCCACTTCTTGAAATAGAAAATTTATCCGTTACCTTTCAGACAGCTGGTGGACAGTTAAAAGCTGTCGATCAGATCTCCCTAAACGTTGAACCTGGTGAAATTGTTTCCATTGTTGGTGAATCAGGATCCGGAAAGTCTGTGGCCATGCTCGCACTCATGGGCTTACTCCCCTGGACGGCAACTGTGACTGCGGATGCTTTACGTTTTGACGGAATGGATCTGTTGAGCATCACCAAGAAACAACGCAGGAAGATTATTGGTTCAGAACTCACCATGATTTTTCAGGAACCGATGACCAGCCTAAATCCGTGTTTCACAATAGGATTTCAATTGACAGAATCGCTCAAGGTACACCGGGGAATGAATCGCAGGCAATGCAAAGAACGAGCAGTGGAACTGCTGAATCTTGTTGGTATCCCCGAACCTGAAAAACGTCTGCGTGCTTTTCCACACCAACTCTCAGGCGGTATGAATCAGCGAGTGATGATCGCAATGGCTATCAGCTGCAATCCACGTCTACTCATCGCTGACGAACCAACAACTGCACTTGATGTAACTATTCAGGCTCAGATTCTTGACCTCCTGCTGAAATTACAACAGGAACAGAATATGGCTCTAATCCTGATCACTCACGATATGGGTGTGGTTGCTGAAACAGCCAAACGGGTGACTGTACAGTATGCAGGACAACAGGTGGAAAAACAGGACGTCAAAGAACTGTTTTCTAATCCCCATCATCCTTATACTGCCGCTCTTCTAGCCTCTCTTCCTGAACGTTCAGAATCAAAACTGCTGCCATCAATACCCGGCGTTGTACCAGGGCTTTACGATCGTCCCGAAGGCTGTCTATTCTCACCACGTTGCACCTTTGCCACAAAACATTGCCACAGCGAGGAACCGAAAATAGCATCGGCGCACCTTGGTAGAGCACTATGCCATTATCCCCTGCAAAAAGGTGAACCAACCGGATATCCACAGACAAGTGAGGTTGCAGCATGAAGCCAGAGGTTGTACTTGAAGCTGAAAAGCTCACTCGCCACTATCCTGTCAGTCATAGTCTTTTTAAAAGTCCATCTTTGGTAAAAGCTCTTGATGGCGTAAGCTTTACACTCAAAAGAGGACGTACTTTTGCTGTGGTCGGGGAATCTGGTTGTGGGAAATCTACCCTTGCACGACTCATCACTCTCATTGAGCAACCCACTTCAGGAATGCTTAAAATTAACGGAATTGATCTCAGTAATAGTGAAGGAAAAGATCTACAAGAATGGTACGCCAGAGTACAGATTATCTTCCAAGACCCTTATGGTTCCCTCAATCCAAGACAAAAAGTAGGGCTTGCACTGGAAGAACCACTTCTTGTAAACACCTCCCAATCAAAGAGTGAAAGACAGCAAGCCGCCAGGAAAATGCTCTCCATGGTCGGTTTGCGACCTGAACATTACGAGCGCTACCCTCATATGTTTTCCGGTGGACAACGTCAACGTATAGCAGTGGCTCGGGCATTAATGCTGGAACCGGAAATCCTTGTACTTGACGAACCTGTTTCTGCACTCGATGTCTCGATACAGGCTCAGATCCTGAATCTTTTAACTGAAATACAGGATCGCCTGAACCTTGCGTACCTGTTTATCAGTCACGATCTTTCAGTCGTGCATCATATAGCTGACGAGGTAATGGTTATGTACCTTGGGGTTCCGGTGGAATTTGCATCCCGTGACACAATTTTTGCAAAACCGATGCACCCTTACACCCAAGCTCTTCTCTCAGCTACCCCTGTAGCAGACCCGTTTAAAGAAAAAAATCGTATTATCCTTCGGGGAGAATTACCCTCTCCCATGAATCCTCCTTCCGGTTGTACCTTCCATCCCCGTTGCCCACAAGCCATTGATATTTGTTCCCATACAGTTCCTGAAATCAGGAAGATTGGTGCTAGTAAGGTTGCCTGTCATGTGGTATAATTGATACAAGACATTCCACACAAAAACAATTTTGATCTCCTGCGCCTTTTGCTGGCACTTAGTGTCTGCCTTTCTCATCTGGGCGAAGTGAGTGGAACATCTGCGTTTCTCCCACTAAAACACTATTTTTATTCAGGAGTAGCTGTTGACTGTTTTTTTGTAGTCAGTGGATTTCTTATTTTCAGGAGTTACGAACGTTCATCAGGTATCCTCTCGTATTTTAACAAACGTATTCGGCGCATTTATCCAGCATATTTGACGGTAGTTATTTTGGCAGCATTTCTTTTACCGCTTCTTTTATCCACAACCGAATTGTTCTTTTCCAGTGAATGGATTCGATACCTTACTGTAAATCTTGCTTTTCTGAATTTTCTTCAGCCTGATCTCCCCGGAATATTCACAACAAATCCTCTCCAGGTAATTAACCCACCGCTCTGGACTATTAAAATTGAAGTGATGTTTTATGCGTCAGTACCGCTTATTTTCCTGCTCATGCGAGATAGAAAAAAGTGGATTGTTCTCAGCCTTCTTTACGCTGCATCCATTGCGTATTCAATGATCCTTCTCCATTTTTACAGTAGCAGCGGCCAGCAGATATATCTGATACTTGCCAAACAACTTCCCGGCCAACTTGCATTCTTTCTTGGAGGAGGTGCTATTTATCTCTATTTTGCATTCTTTCAGAAACAGTGCTTAAAACTTCTTATTCCATCTCTTATCTTTCTTCTTTGTAAAGGTCACACCTTTGTACCGGGGCTGTATCCACTGGCTCTTGCTATCACTGTTATCTCTTTTGCAACGTATTTTTCCTATCTTGGAAACTGGGGAAAATTCGGTGACATTTCCTACGGGGTGTATATTTATCACTTTCCGATCATCCAGATGTTCACAGCGTTTGACCTTTTTCGTGGTCATCCCTGGCAAACCTTTTTCCTTCTTCTTTTCACAATTATATGCACCTCAGCATTTTCGTATCATTGTATTGAGCGACCTTTTCTTCGAAAAAGCTCTCACTACAGAAAAGCAGAGGAGCTTTCTACACCATGACCCCACAAACACCACCACAGAAGATCATCTCTCGTTTTTTCAGAGATTGTTCCCAAGTATCAGTGACGCCACTTGGGCAGGGAAATATCAATGATACCTTTCTCATCCGTAGCATCGAACAATCAATCGTTCTTCAACGGATCAATAAACATGTTTTCCCAAATCCTGATATTCTTATCAAAAATTTACACCAATTAAATCAACACCTTTCTCCACAATTATCCATACAAAAACAGCGCTGGGAAGATGTAACCTTAGTTCCTGCAATGGATGGGGCTCTCTCTGTTCGTGATTCTGAAAGTGGTGTCTGGCGGGCGCTATCGTATATTGGAGACAGTGTCTGCTTTGTTCAAGCCAAAACAGAACTACAGGCGGAACAAACAGGGTGGGCTTTAGGACATTTTCACAGTAAACTTGACGGACTTGATCCTGCCAGGATGCAAATCCCTCTGCCGGGGTTTCACAATCTTAACAACTATCTCAAGCAGTACGATTACATCCAGAAAAATAATAAAAAAAACAATTCTCCAGAAATCCAATGGTGCCAAGCAATAATTAGGGAAAACCGGAAAAGTGCACTTTTTCTGCAAAACAGACTTTGTGAAAGAAAGAGTACAACCAGAATTATTCATGGTGACCCCAAAATTGCCAATGTCCTCTTTGATAAGGAAAGCGGCCTTGCTGTAAGTCTTATCGACCTTGACACAGTCGGGCCCGGTTTTATTCAACACGACATTGGAGACTGCCTGAGATCAGTATGTAACCCTGCTGGAGAAGAAAATGGACACAATGAAGTTACATTTGATCTTACTCTCTGCGAAAACACTTTAAATGGATACGCTAAAGCTGCAAAAGGACTTTTAACCTCATACGATGCGGCATTAATCTATGATGGAATACAAGCCATAACCTACGAACTTGGGTTACGTTTTTTTAGCGATTTTTTACAGGGAGGTATCTACTTTAAATGTAGTAAACCAGAAGATATTTTAACAAAAGCGATGACACAATTTACCCTACTACAGGACATCAAAGCTAAAGAATCCGCTATCCGCATATTGACACAGCAGTTGTGTAACTTATAAGCTTTTTATTTTTTTTGTAAATATTCGGCTAATCGGGTCAGAGGGAGCCGAAGCCCCCGTCTGCCCACAGAACCGTGCGTACGG
>JAOZTO010000022.1 GCA_029942265.1 Desulfocapsa sp. | reverse complement strand
TTCGATTTTGAACGAAATGCCTATTCTCGGACAAGCTCCTAGCCGAATATTTACAAAATATGTACTTCTGGAATAAGTTGAACGCCACTGTCTTTCTTTACCTTAGTCATCACAATTTCCATAAGTTTACAAACATCCCTTGAAGTTGCTGTTCCTGTATTAACAATAAAATTTGCATGTACAGGAGATACCATCGCACCACCACAACTAATCTCTTTCAAGCCTGATGCTTCAATTAAACGTCCGGCCGAATCACCTTCTGGATTTTTGAAGAATGACCCTGCATTTCTACTGACTTTCGGCTGTTTCGCTTTACGTTGTTTGCTGTAATCTCGGCATCGCTCTTGTATTGTTTCTTTATTCCCACATTGTAGCGTGATATCTGCTAAAAGAACTACCCTGCTCCATTCTTCATTTTTTTGATTGTTCCAAATTCTATAACCAAAATCAAGATTCTCACGAGCTAGGTCTTCAACCCCGTATTTCTCTGAAAAAACAGATAGTGAATCTATACATTCGCCAATTTCATATCCCCAGGCGCCTGCATTCATAACAACCGCACCGCCAAGAGAACCTGGAATTCCTGCTGTAAATTCAAGCCCTGCATAGCTTCTCTCGATACACCAATGTAACAATTTGGCGAGACTACAACCTGCTCCCACTCGAATACACACAGTAGCAGCCGTCGATTGTTCAATAATTTCAATTTGAGCAATACCTTTTCCCAAGACAAAAACCACTCCGCTAAAGCCTTTATCGGAAACAAGAAGATTCGTCCCTCGTCCTATCACTCGCCATGAAATCACATGTTTATTGCAATAAGACAAAAGCTGACAAAGTTCATCTCTACCCGTAACTTCAACTAGCGCATCAGCCGCACCGCCAATACCAAATGATGTGAAGGGTGCCAAAACACAATCCCATTCTATTGGTTTTGATGCAATTTTCTGCATTCCATTTTTGAGATCTTGATCTATCACTGCTCTGTGTTTCTAGGAGCTAATAATTTAACCAGATCCTCACCAGCTTTCACAATATTTCCAGCTCCAAGAGTCAACACCAGATCCCCATCTTTTAATTCCGGTAAAAGTGCCTCTGCCAGATCATCCACTGAAGAGACAAATCCTGTTTTACGCTGGCCATATTTTTTAACTTCATCGAGAAGGATTTCTGCCGAAATCCGTTCATCAGGAAGTTCACTTGCTGCATAAATCTCTGTCAAAATAAGATAATCAGCCTGATGGAAACAGGTTTTAAAATCCGTTAACAATGTTAATGTTCTGCTATATCTATGGGGCTGAAACAAAACGACCAGACGCTTCTCCGGCCAGCCTTCTTTAATGGCGGAAAGTGTTGCACGTATTTCTGTTGGATGATGTCCATAGTCATCAATTACTGTAATGTTTTGCTCTATCCCCTTTAACTGCATACGTCTCTGCACGCCCTGAAAGCTCGACAGTGCAGCACTTATAGTTTGAAAAGGTATTTCAATCTCAATACCTACTGCAATTGCAGCCATTGCATTGTACACATTATGTTTCCCAGGAAACGCAAGGACAATCTCACCCAGCATATCTCCTTTATAACGCACAGAAAACTGTACATGCCCGTTTTCCGTTTTGAGTTGTTCTGCGTATAAATCTGCCTGAGCATTCAATCCATAAGTGATTTTTCGTTTTTTTATTCTTGGTAATATATCTGCGATATTGCTATCATCAAGACAAAGAATAACCGCACCATAAAATGGAATCCTTTCAATAAATTTTAGAAAGGTATCTTTGATATGATCTATATCCGTATAATAATCCATATGTTCAAGATCAATATTAGTGACTACCTCAAGAACAGGTGAAAGCTTTAGAAACGAGCCATCACTTTCATCCGCTTCTGCAACAAGAAACTCACCCTGTCCAAGTTTGGCATTCCCACCAAGACTATCAACCTTACCACCCACCACAATTGTTGGATCAAGCCCAGCCTCTGTCATCATCCAACTAACCATGGATGTTGTGGATGTTTTACCATGACTTCCGGCTATGGCTATTCCATACTTTTTGAGCCGCATAAGTTCAGATAACATTTCAGCACGTTGTATAACAGGAATTCCGGCCGACAGTGCCGTTACAACCTCTGGATTATCCTCGCGAATAGCGGAAGATGTGACAACAACATCAGCATCTTTTACCCACCTGCCATCGTGCCCTTTATGGATAATTCCTCCAAGGGTTTCCAGTTTTTGTGTGGTCACAGATCCATCCAAATCTGAACCTGACACTCCGTAACCGAGATTAAGAAGAAGCTCCGCAATCCCACTCATTCCTATTCCACCGATGCCGACAAAGTGTATTTTTTGTTTTTTATTATACATAGTGTTTTTATGGTAATCTTAGGAGCTTGAAACACTCATCCACAATTTGCTCTGCTGCTTTTGGAAATGCCCTGTTTTTCATACATTCACCCATCTCCTGTAACTCTTTAGGAGAATTAAAAAGTCTGGCAAGCTCTTCTGCAAGAATATTCGCTGTCAATTGTTTCTCAACAAACATTTTGGCGCCGCCACCATCCACATAGAATTGTGCATTTTTTTCCTGATGATTATCTGCTGCATACGGATAAGGAATCAAAATTGCTGGTTTTGCAATTATCGCAATTTCTGCAAGAGTCGTTGCTCCGGCTCTTGATATCAATAGATCAGCAGCTTCGTAAACAGCTGCCATATCAGTAATAAACGCCTTCACAGTGGCATCAATATTGTTTTTTCTGTAGGTAGCCTTTACCTCTTCTACATCCTGTGGCCCTGTCTGGTGTATCACTTTAATATTTGCAAGAGCTGGTAGCCCAATTGATAAAGCCTCACAGACCAGTTCATTAACTCTGTGTGCGCCAAGACTTCCACCAAGCACAAGGATTGTAGTACCTTCGTTTTCTTTTTGAGTTTCTTTTTTTGCCAATAGCAGCAATTCACTCCGTACAGGATTCCCTGTCATAACAGTCTTATCAGCAGGAAACCATTTCTCACTACCTGGAAGTGAGACACAAATTCTTGATACAATTGCTCCAAGTTTTCTATTTGCAAGGCCTGGAATAGAATTTTGTTCATGAATAAGCGTCGGTTTTCCAAGTATTCTTGCTGCTACCATTACAGGCCCTGTTACATATCCGCCAACACCAACAACCAGATGCGGTTTGAATCGTAAAATATGATAAATCGCCTGAATACATGAAATTGGCAAAACCAGAATTCCCTGCAAAAGTGCAATAAGATTCTTCCCCTTCAAACCTTTGGAATAGATAGAACAAGTTTTGTAGCCAGAATGTTCAAGACTAGTCTTATCCAGCCTGCGTTTTGTTCCCACAAAGAGTACTTCGCTGCCAGGAACTCTTTTGCATAACGCATCTGCAGTTGCTATTGCCGGAAAAAGATGTCCGCCAGTGCCACCACCTGTGAGCATTAGTCGGATGGGAGTTGTCATCAGGCTGCCGCCTTTTTGTTCTGGTTATTTTGCAGTGCATGTACTTCCTGCATAAACACCTCTCCACGATTTTCATAATCATCAAACATATCAAAACTTGAGCATGCAGGAGCCAGAAGGACAACATCTCCAGAACATGCAATGGAAGCAGCAAAAGTCACAGCATCCTTCATTGTAGATGCTTTATAATTGCTGACACTGTCACCAATAGCTGTCTCAATAGTATCAGTCGCTTCACCGATTAGTATGAGCTGTTTAACTTTCTGTCGAACTGGTTCTTTTAGTATCGAGTAATCCTCACCCTTATCTCTTCCGCCCATAATAAGAATGATATTACCAGGGAACGTTGCCATGGAGCTTAATACAGCACCAGTATTAGTGGCCTTGGAATCATTATAATAATCGACACCATGAAGTGTTCTTGTGTGTTGTAATCTGTGAGCGGCCAATGTAAACGACAGCAGCCCTTTCTTAATAGCAGCTTTTTTGCACCCAAGATGGGTTGCGGCAAGAACAGCTGCCATAGCATTCAATACACCTGTGTGAGAATCAAGCGCAGTGTGCAGGAGTGAATAGCGCTCAGTCCCAGCATCTGTTTTAATCGTAAACTCACTATCATTACCATTTGCAACACACTGATCTTCCATATTTCCAAAACAGTACAGCTCCTGATTACCAAGCGCCGATTTGATCTGTTCACACATGCTATCATTGTAAGAAAGTATTGCTTTATCAGTTGATTGTTGATGTGTAAATATCTTCATTTTTGCTGTAGTGTAATCTGCCATAGTGTGATGGCGATCCAAATGATCTGCTGTAATATTAAGAAGTATGCCAATGTGAGGGCAGAAGGTTCCAGCTGATTCCATTTGAAAACTTGATAATTCAAGTACTAGAACATCTGCACGTTCAGAACCTTGCAGATAATCTAAAAGTGGTGTTCCAATATTTCCGCCGACAAAAGTTTTCTTTGCTGAGCATTGCAACAGTTTTCCAATAAGAGCTGTTACTGTTGTCTTTCCGTTGGTTCCGGTAACTGCCACCACACACTCTGTTAAATATGGCGCTGCAAGAGCAAGTTCCCCAAGTATGGGTATATTTTTTTTTCGTAAATTTTGTAACAATTCTAAGTCAGTTGGAACACCTGGACTAATAACAACAAAATCACCTTGGGACATAAAAGACAAGCTATGCCCTCCACCTTCAAAAATGACATCTTGATCAAGTAAAAAAGTTTGATCCGACTCTGAGAGTTCATGAAACTCACGGCGATCAGTTACAAAAACATCTGCCCCTTCACCACGAAGAAAGGATACGGCAGCACGTCCTGACACTCCCATTCCCATCACTACTGCCTGTTGTCCAGGCGTAACTTTTTGAGTCCAACCCTTCATCGTAGTTTCAATGTCGCTATGGCAAACAGACCAAGAATAATTGAAACTATCCAAAATCTGACAACCACTTTAGGTTCATGCCATCCTTTTTTTTCAAAATGATGATGAAAGGGTGCCATAAGAAAAACCCGTTTGCCATGACTCACTTTAAAATAACCAACCTGAATAATGACAGAAAGAGCTTCCATGACAAAGATCCCACCAACTATGCATAATAAAATCTCCTGTTTGATAATAATAGCAACGCCACCAAGCGCCCCACCAAGTGCAAGAGATCCTACATCACCCATAAAAATCTGTGCTGGATAGGCATTAAACCAAAGAAACCCAAGACAGGCACCGACCATCGCCCCACAAAATACTGCCAACTCTCCAGCTCCCTGGACATAAGGAATCTGAAGATAGTCTGCAAGCACTGCATGACCTGCAAGGTATGAGAATACAAGATATACAGCAGCAGAAACCACCGTAGGCCCTGTTGCCAAACCATCCAGACCATCAGTCAAATTAACCGCATTGGAGGAGCCAACAATAACAAGAATTGCAAAAACAACATAAAACCAGGATAGATCAGGTTGAACATTCTTAAGAAACGGGACACTTAATTGTCCATCATATCCAGGATGTAACAAAACAAACAACCCGACCACCGATGCACCGAGAACCTGTAAAATCAATTTTCCTTTAGCACTGAGTCCAGCACTGCTTTTTTTACTAATTTTCTGATAATCATCAACCCCGCCAATTACACCAAAAAAGCAAATAACAAAAAGAAGTAGCCACACCAGTGGGTTAGTCAACTGTGCCCATAACAATGTTGACATGCAAATAGCCGAAAGAATTAAAACTCCGCCCATTGTGGGAACACCCTGTTTGGCAAGATGTGTTTCCGGCCCATCTTCTCTGATAATCTGTCCAATCTGATATTTCTTCAACTGTCGAATAAACCAGGGACCAATAATCAACATGATAAGAAAAGCAGTGACAGCACCACCAATTGATCGAAAGGTAATATAACGAAATACATTAAAAGCACTTATGCTATCGTGTAAGGGGTAGAGGAGGTGATATAACATTTTCGTTATGTTCCCATTAGTTGTTCAACGAGTTTATCAAGATGCATACCTCGTGATGCTTTTACAAGAATATACGTTCCTTGCCCGATTATTCCTTCCGTAGTCATCGTCTGCAACCAGGCCTCACATGTAATGCTATCCTTAAAAACATGGATTGTATCTTCAGTCATTCCCGCTTCCATAGCACCTGCTGCGGTAAAAGTGGCAGAATCGCCAATAACTCCAAGAAAATCAATATTAGAGCCAGCCACATGCTTTCCTATTTCCGTATGCAGAGTATCACTATCAGCACCAAGTTCAAACATATCACCAAGAACTGCAATGCGCCTTCCACTCCCTAGCTCACTGAGTGTAGTGATTCCTGCTTTCATAGATTCAGGATTGGCATTGTAGGTATCATTAATAATACGACTGCCCCTTGGTCCATCCAGAATCTGCATCCGCCTATCCGCTGGCACAAACGTGGACAATCCCTTTGCAATCACCTCAATATCAATCCCTGCTGCATGCGCTATAGTTGCCGCCGCAAGACTATTTTGAATATTATGGAGTCCCGGAACTTGAAGTTTTATGGGTGCATACTGTTTTTCAACATGAAGAGTAAAATGTAATTCTTCATTAAAACTGTCTTCTCTTTTGCTTGTGTAGACTGTATTCAGCTGATCTGCATCCTTATCCAGACCAAAATAGAGCTTGTTCTGTTTATATTTTTCTGCACATTTCATAACTCTTGAGTTATCACTGTTTATCACCAGAACAGTATCTTCCCCACAACTCTCGAACAGTTCTTCTTTTGCCTTTGCCACCCCTTCAATAGTTCCAAGACCAAGAAGATGCGCTCCGTGTATATTTACTATACAGGCAATATCCGGATCAGCAATTTCAGTGAGCGTTTTAATCTCACCTGGACTGTTCATTCCCATTTCAAGTATTACGGTTGTATGCTTTGGCGCTACAGGAAGAAGCGACAATGGTAACCCTATCAAATTATTGAAATTCCCTTCCGTTTTAAGCACTCGTCTTGATGGGGCATCTATCTGTTCAGGCCACTGTTCATTAAAAATTGCAGCACACATTTCCTTAACGGTTGTTTTACCGCTACTTCCCGTAATACCTATCACATCCGGACAACTAATATCTTTCATTTGCGCCCTGCGATACGATGCAAGATCGCCTAAAGCTCGCGCTGTATTTGCAACACGTATTACAGGAATGGACACTTGAAATTCAGGCACTCTTTCCACTATCAGACAGCTGGCACCTGCTGTTATTACCTGCTCCAGGTAATCGTGTGCATCAAACCGTTCTCCACGGAGTGCGACAAAAATATCATTCTTTCGTATGGTTCTCGAATCTGTTTGTATGCTGCCCAAGACACAGATACATTTTGTTTTTTCTAACAGCTTTCCTTTTGTTGCCGCTACTAGAGATTTGAGGGACCAGGTAACAAGAGCCTCTTTAGCTTCAAGCCGGTCGTCAAAAAATCTGCTGCCATTTGGAGTGCGTTGATAGGTTTCATGCCCTTTTCCAGCAATAAGGACAATGTCATCATGTTCTGCTGCTGTAATTGCTTCGGTGATTGCAAGATGACGCTCAGCAAGAACAACACATCCCCGTTCATTTTCCTTTCTTGCAAACAACCATGGTTGTTTATAACTCTTACAGGAGCTCTGTTGAACGCCACCTGCGATAGCCGAAAGAATGGTGCTTGATTCTTCCGTTCGTGGATTATCATCTGTAAGAACAACTACATCTGCATACTTACCTGCAACTGCCCCCATCAGAGGCCGTTTTCCTGTGTCCCTTTCGCCGCCGCAACCAAAAACACAATATAAATTTGAATGAGGCAGTGCTTTTAAAGTTTTCAGTGCCTGTTCCAACGCATCTGGTGTGTGTGCGTAATCGACAAAGACTGTAGGACGAAAATGATCCTCTTCGGTACTTGCAACAATTCGTTGCATACGCCCAGGAGCGCCAATTGCTGTTTGTAATGCATCGACAATAGTGCTGTTTACAAGACCAGTTGCCCGAGCCATTGCAAAACTTGTCTGTATATTGGCAACATTAAAATCGCCCACAAGAGAAGTTACAATTTCACACTCACCATCTGGCGTATATAATTGGATTTTTGTCTCTTTGAGGTTTCCTGTGACCTCCAGTGGATAGATATCACTATCACTGTGTCTACCACAACTACTAACAGAGTAATTGCTTGCTAGACACAGCTTACGCAACTCCTCGCTCCACTCTAAACCTGCACCATCAAAAGTAATAATTGCTGTTGCGCCATCTTTTAAATGTTGAGTAAAGAGCAAGGATTTAGCTGAAAAATAGTCCTCCATAGTTCCGTGATAATCCAAATGATCACGGGAAAGATTAGTAAATGCTGCAATATCAAAAACGATGTTTCCCAAACGAGTTTGCTCAAGGGCATGGGAGGATACTTCCATGATGACGGTCTCTACTCCATTATCAGTCATTTCCCTTAGCACCTGTTGCAAAAGCATGGGTTCGGGAGTGGTGAAAGATGATGGAATACAATGCAGTTCTCCATTGATATCAGTGTAGCGATAATCAATTGTGCCAAGTACACCAACACGTTTCCCACCATGTTGAAGAATTGTTTCCAACAGATAACTGATGGTTGTCTTACCATTTGTTCCGGTGACAGCAAGCATTGTCATATCTTTTGCCGGATACGAAAAGAGTTCCTCTGCCAGCAAACCAAAGGCATTTCTACTATCTTGAACCTCGATGATACAGATATCATCTTCACACCGTAAAACATCAACACACCCGGCTTGGATCAACAACGCTGAACAATTATTGGCCACTGCTTCCCCAATAAAGTCATGTCCATCGACACTACTACCTACAAGTGCTGTAAAGAGCGATCCATCCCCAACATTTCTTGAATCATTGCTAACTTGATTAATACTACATGCCTCAGGGTCACCAACTAGAACAGAAACTTCCAACGACTTAATAATACTGGCAAGAGAGACACTTGTAACAGAAGCTACAGCAGTCCCTGGTGCGCTACAAAACCAGTTATCAGTAATGGAATCATGTTTCTTTTTAGGCATAATTCAATCAGATTTTTGTATGTTTGATCTGTTTTGCTTTAAGACATCGGAAGACACATCTGATTTCAATATTAATGTGCATTCTTCTCCCTTCTTTATGATCTTGCCAGGTTTTGGGCTCTGCATCACTATTCGACCAGTTCCTGTCACTGTTACGTTCATTCCTGTTCGTTGTAATAGTCGTAAACTTTTCCGTAAACTAAACCCCTGTAAATCAGGCATAAAGCGTATATGTTTTTTCAACATCCCAGAAAGAGTATCTTCAGTAGACACTAACGCCTTCCCTTCATTTTTGAAATTATGATCACCTGAATCTGTAATTTCAAGTACATCGGCAAGCCCTTGGTTTATCTGCTGTAAGGCAACCATTCCAGGGAGTATGGAGTCAATCTTTTTACTTAAGGGAATTGGCTTAAATCCCGGCTGTAGCTCTTCTTCCCTGGAGGCAAATAACAGTATAAGCTCTGGCTTATCAGCAGGAATAACAACTAACGACATTTTATCTGTTACATAACGACTATATGATTCGTTACTTTCATCCTTCACAAGAGAAACAGTTTTTCCGGAAAGTGTCACCGAACCAAGAGCACCTACTGGACCCTGTTTTTTTAGTTGACGCCTTAACTCGGAAGAAACAAGTGCTGGGAATACATTTTTCCCAGTAGATTGCCCTTGAAATGCGTCATACAAATAATTTTTCTGGTTTGGTCTCTCCATGATGCGATCCAGGACGTGAGGCTGTATTTTTTTTCCACCATTTAAGAGGTGAGTTGCACCAAGCAACACCTTCAATGGCGATGCTGTTTGCGGAACTGTTCCAAAAGCAATTACAGGCTGACACGCAGTATATTGTTGCAAGTCAACTACATTGTCTTTGGCTACAAAAAAATCAACGCTTGAATCAGTTGTCATTTGTAATCGATCCCAAAGACGAAGTTCCGTTGAAATACTTACAGTATCAGCTGCCAGACTCCAAGGATAGACCTGCACTCCTAATTCCCATCCATTCTGTAACGATGCTGCATCACTAAAAAATCTTCGTATCTCTTCGGGGACAAGCATGGGAGTCAGCAATAGAGTATCAAGGATTTCTTCCTCATTCTGCCATACGTTATTTAAGTTATAAGAAGGAGATGTCACACTGGCAATAATTTTACCCTGCCGTACATCCAGTAACAGAGAAGTAATACGTCCACTATCATTTTTGCTAAGGCTTGCAACATGTGCTTCAAGTATGGCCTGGATTTTCATATCCAGTGTTAGCACCAGATCATGGCCATTGCTTCGTGTCAGCTCTAATCCTTTCAAATCAATGGCAGGAAAATCATCATGCTGGACGTGATCCTGATTTAAAAGGCGATTGTAATAATGCTCTACTCCGCTAAGCCCTAAATCGTTTTCAGAATTCCCGATCACATGTGATGCGTATTCCTGCATTGGGTAGCTTCGTGCAAATTCCCTGTGCAAATATACTCCTGGAAGCGCTAGTTGCTCCACAGCATTTTCATCTTCCTGACCAATATCCCGACGAAGCCATACAAGATGTGCATCTCTTCCCATTTTATCCAACAGCTCAGATTCTGGTAAACTGAGTATTTCCGACAAAACACGTGCTGTTTCAGGAACATCCTTAACTTCTCTTGGACGTATATAAAGCGATACACGCTCCAGAGTTTGTGCTAATTCCTTAAAATTTCTGTCGTAAATTGTGCCCCTGACGGACGCAGATGCAGTTTTCTGTGCCGGGAAAGTTTCCTGCAAAATGGAAACAATATTATTTAGCTGTTTTTCATAGGTAAAGTACAATCCTGTTGTTGCAACAATAAACAGTAATAATAAGAGCAATGTCCATAAGCGCCGCCTGCTGTTATTTGCTGTTCTAAGGCGTGATTTATTGGCCATGAACAGCCTCGTAGCATTTGTGTGGTGGCTTTCTTTTCAAACCTTATCAGAATTTTTTATACTGACCAGATGCAGGAATATGAATAGCTAGTTGTTCTTCTGCTAATGTTCCAACTGTCTGTGGCGAAAAGAGCATTGCCTTTTCGGCTCGAAGAAGAACATTGGTGTTCAACAGTTCGCTATGAGTTCCTGCAATTACATTTATTTCTTCTGTCACCCTAGCAAGGGAGCCATTAAGAAGAAAAGAGGCCACAAAAAGAAAAACAGAGGCGATACCCATGATTTTTGCTATTCCAAGCCACAGCACCTTTCCGCCAGGAATAGATAGGCCAAACTTCCTTCTAGCAACCGAACGACGACGGAACGAATTGCCTGGTGAAGTCATTGTGTGGGCCGATGGATTAATTATCATATTTTCACCTTAATATTCAGATTTTTTCAGCGACTCGCATGCGAGCACTACGTGATCTTCTATTCTGTTTCTGTTCTTCAGCGGTTGCTACAACTGGTTTTTTTGTAAGTATCTTCAATTCAGCATTTTCTCGAAAACGTCTCTTCACCATTCTATCTTCGAGTGAATGAAAAGATATGACACACATTCTAGCGCTGGGCAAAAGATGTGCTACTCCGTGCTCAAGAATGGCAGCAAGGTTTTCAAGTTCTGTGTTTACTGCTATCCGTAAGGCTTGAAACACACGTGTTGCCACATGGATTCTTTTGGGATGAAAAGCTTTGGGTACTGCTTTTTTTACAAGATCAGCAAACTGTTTTGATGTTTCGAAGGGATTAACTTTCCTCTCCTCTACAACAAAAGATGCTATTCGTCTGGCCTGTTTTTCTTCGCCGTAATAAAAAAATATATCAGCAAGTTCTTGCTCTGATCCCTTGTTGAGAATAGATGCAGCGGTTATCTCCCGCCTTACATCCATCCGCATATCCAACGGTTCATCTTTTTGAAAACTAAAGCCCCGTCCACCTCTGTCAAGTTGTAGCGAAGACAATCCAATGTCAATTAGAATGCCATTTACTTCTGTAACACCTACTTCTTCCAGTCCTTTGGTGATTTCTGAAAAATTCCTTCGAACTATGGTCAGTCTATCTCCAAATTTTTTCAACCGTTCTCGGCTTTTTTCAATGGCTGCCTCATCCCAATCAAATGCAATCACACGACCATTGGGACTGCTGTTTTCCAAAATTGCTTCTGTGTGACCGCCAAGTCCCAACGTTCCATCCACATAGACACCGCCATTTTCAGGTGCTAGGAATGAGAGTGTTTCCTGGAGCAATACCGGACAATGGATACTTGCTGCATCACCATAAGCAGTCATCAAAGAATCCCAAGTTTGGATAATCCTTCATCAAAACTCTCAAAATTTTCACGAGTAGCCTTAGTTTCAATCTCCCAGGCATCTTTTGACCAAATCTCAACCCAGTCACGCATACCGGTGAGAACAACTTCTTTACCAATTCGAGTTTCAGTGCGAAGTGCCAAGGGAAGAAGAATACGACACTGTTTGTCAAGATTACACTCCGTTACTCCTGAAAATACTAGGCGAATAAAGCTTGCCAATCCAGGCTGTTCCTTCCCCTGATCAATGAGTTTATCCTCAATAATTTCCCATTCGGACACGGGATAAGCACGCAGATGGCTTTTCCAGGAAGCAATCATCAGAGTCTCGGAGCCATACTGAGCAAGAACATCCCGAAACCGACTAGGAAAATTCAATCTTCCCTTGGTATCGAGAGTATGATCAGATTTACTGCGAAATCTGCTTTTTATGAGTCTGTCCCTTTCCATTCCCCACCACGTTCAATCCACTTTGCTCCACTTCACACCACCTATATAACTTTTATAGCAGGTATCATGGCCATGTCAAGATTTTTTATTTAACAATTCAGTCAGTTAAACAGACAGGAACGAAAGGCGCACAGACACCACATATGGCATAGAGGCAAACACAAAACACAACATACTGTGGACCAAGCCACTTTTAGCTCTATAAGGAGGGGGAACCAACACAGGGGTACCAACACAGAACATACTGATAATACGATTATTTTTAATAGGGACTTTTTTTATAGAAAACGAACAATAATGCAGTGGTTGAAAGTGGGTTAAAAAAGCAGAATTATTAGGGAGGGATAAATATTCGGGTTGTGTTCAAGAAATCAAAGCACCGAATTGCAAATGTTTGGACAGTGCCACAGATTCAATTGGAATTCAGATATACTGAGATAAAACCTGTATTTCAATATGAGCTTCATATTCGCTTACTTCTGAAAGCCCTTATTATTTTTCAAACTCTTTTTATTATCTGATTTCAGTTTTCGTTCCACTTTTTTTACATCTTTTTCAGGTGGTAAATTCTCAGGAGTAATACCACGAGATATAAGGGTGTCTCTTACGGTTTTGTTATTGGTGATATGCTCATTTGAAATCTGGTTTTCACTCTTCATCTGATGCTGCCTGGCATTGAATATCGTAATTTCCGTTGCAAAATCTTTTGCCTTTAAAAGAATCGTCGGCATATAATCAGCAAG
>JAOZTO010000021.1 GCA_029942265.1 Desulfocapsa sp. | reverse complement strand
ATTTCAGATAATTTTAAAACATTTTTAGGGGAAGGAAATCCAATCGAATTGATGTAATAAATGAGCCTGTTGATTTAATGCCTTTTGTCCCGATCTCTTCGTTAAATGAAAAATTTTATCCTCGGAATATCAACTATATGCCTGTGGTAAAATTTTCCATTTATCTCGACATCGAACCAAAATGCTATTAAATCAACGGACTCATAAGTATTTTAAAAGCGACTATTTTCCCCATATAACACCCCTATTTCTCCCAGAATGAAGGAATAAATAGTACCAGCGCAGAAAACATCTCCAGTCGTCCAACCAGCATATTCCAGGACAAAAACCATTTTCCGGTATCTGAAATAAAGGCATAATTTTCCGTGGGGCCAACATCGCCAAAGCCAGGGCCTATATTCATAAGAGATGCAATAATTGAGCTCATGGCGGTGGTGTAATCCATATTGTCGGTGAGGGTCATAACAAATCCACCGACAAGTATCATAAATATATTGATGATAAAATAGCAGAGTGCAAGGCTTATGATGTCATTGTCAATAGTTCGTCCGTTAAGTCGTAACGATACAACTGCCATCGGTTGAAAGAATATTTTCCGGACAGATGAGTACATGTATTTACAGATGATGACATAGTGGACAACTTTTATGCCACTGGTGGTTGATCCGGCACAGGCTCCTATAAAACAGACAATATAGAGAAGCATTTGGGCTGACTGTGGCCAGACTTCGTAATCAGCGGTTCCAAAACCTGTGGTGGTGAGAAGGGAGACTATCTGGAATGTGCCGTATCTGAGAGAATCGATGATGCTATGGTACGTCCCTTTGCTCCATAGAATAAGTGTAATTGCGCCACAAAAAAAGAGCAATATTCCAAGATAACAACGAAACTCAGTGTTAATTTTCAGCGCATTACTGTTGCCGCGCAAGACTTGATAGATAAGGACAAAACTCAATCCTCCAAGAAACATAAACAGAGTGACAATCCAGTCAATATAGGCACTATTATAGGCACCAATGCTAGCATTTCTTGTTGAATAACCAGATGTTGAGACGGTTCCAAAAGCAGTGCAGATTGAATCAAAAAGAGACATTCCACCCAAGGCGAGTAGCACTATCTGAATAAGATTCAACCCAATATAAATCCACCATAGCATGACCATGGTGTCCCGGTTGCGAGGTGCAAATTTTTCCTTGGTAATAACCTGGCCCGGACTTGCCTCAGCACGAAAAAGGCGTAAACCTCCCATGCCGTGTGGCAGAAAGATGATAGCAAGGGTCAAGAACCCCATCCCTCCAAGGAAATGAGTTTGGCTTCTCCAGAATAGCAGTCCGTGGGGAACTACCTCGATATCTGTAAGAATTGTTGCGCCAGTGGTTGTGTAACCAGAGATCATCTCAAAGAAAGCATCAGTAAACGATGGAATTGATCCATGAAGCATAAAAGGAATGGCAGAAAACGCTGAAACAACAATCCAGCCAAAGACAGCGATAAAGAACCCATCTTTAATGCTCAGGGTATTGTGTTTTCTGAACATAAGAAAAACAGGAAGGCCAGCACCGAGAGTGATAGCAGCAGCTTTGAGAAGTGGTAGCAGATCATTTTCCTGATAAATGACAGAGCAGGCAGCAGGAAAGGCCATGGAAAGGCCGGTGATAATAAGCAGCACTCCCATAACATGGGCAATTGAGAAAAAATGCATAGTTCTTATGCCTCTTTTTTCCACCAGATAAGAGCCCATCTGGGCGGTTGTGAGCGTCGAAGGATGATTTTGCCCTTTTTCCCGGTCGTTGAGTTGTCGCGTATGTACTGCGTCAATGTTAATTCTTCTGATTGTGTTAAATCTTTGAACATCCAGCGGTATGAAGCAAGTGCTGTTTCCATGCTGTCAAAATGTGTTTCCGGATCAAGGCTCAATATTTCAACAGAAGGGTGGATATCCATGGAATACAGGGTGTTGATTGTGTATATGTAATCAGGGCCTGAACGAAATGGTCGGTTGATTGCTTCAAAGGCATCGTTGTCAAATGGGGTGGGATTGATTCGATCCACAATAAAAACAGCGTGTGTTGCGTAATCGTTGAGTTTGGATATGGCTTTTTTTAGATTAGGCACACTTAAGGAACGACAGGCAATACAAATATCATGTTTTTTGATCTGTAAAGATTCCCAGTTATCTTCCCATGAACCGAGAATTGTTTTGATGTTGTTAGTTTTACGTTCTTTTATTCGGTCATCAAGAACATCAAGCATACCTTTTGAATAGTCGATGGCAGTCACTGATTTGGCTTTTGTAGCTAGGGGTAATGATAGTGTTCCCGGGCCTGATCCGCAATCTAATATAGTTGTCTCTTTGGTTACTGGGATTCGCTTCAGAACCAAATCCACAAAAAGAGAACTACTGTTTCTTTTGGCAAAAGAGCTCGCTTTTTTATCCCAGTCAGTGGAACTTTTGGAAGTCCATGATTTTCTTTTTCGTGCATTTTGCCAGAGCTTGTGCCAGTCCAGATCGTTGTATGTTAGTGTGGAATCCATTGTTTATTTCACTGTTGATGATAAATCTATCAAATTTGAGGATGGGTTATAAAGAAAAATAGAATAGCATAGGAAAAAATCTTCTGCAAGTATGAGGACTCTATGACGGAAAATGTTTGACACGGTATGGACAATATGGTTATTATGTAAAATTTTGTTGATTTTGCGCTCTGTGAATAGTTGAGATTCAGTGGTACAGGTTGTGCAGAGCAGGAATATCTGGGGAATAACAGTGGATCTCTGTTGCGGAGTAATGCCTCCCCGATTTTTATAGTAATAATACCGCAATATGCGGATAAGGAGTTAGTAATGAGTAAGCGTACTTTTCAACCAAGTAACATTAAACGTAAGCGTAGCCATGGATTTCGTTCCAGAATGTCTACCCGTGCTGGTCGTGCAATTTTAAATTCCCGTCGTGCAAAAGGGCGTAAGCGTCTCTCAGCCTAAGTTCCTTTGCCTCAGTATAAACTCCCGAAAACGGCTCTTCTTCGCGAAGGACGGGAGTTTGACAAGGTGTATAGGCAGGGGGTGCGGTGGCACGGTGAGGGGTTCTCGCTGATTTTTTGTTCCAATACTTTAGGGTACAATAGAATTGGAATAAGTATTCATCGCAAACTGAAGGGGGCTGTTAAACGAAATAGAATAAAGAGAATTGTTCGTGAATCATTTCGTTTAAACAGATCTACTTATCCCGATTGTGCAGATATTGTTTTTGCTGTTCGTCCCGATTTCGCCCTTCAATCTCCTGCTGAAATTATCTTCTCCGTGGCAGCACGTAACTTTTAGAGCCGCTCATCCTCACTGGTGTGGGTACGCTGATGCGTAACAGGATTAATCAAATTGTACATTTTTGTGTTTTATGAAGAGGCATAGTATATCTGGTAGGATTCGTTTGCTGATCCAGAAGATTCCGTTGGGATTACTTCACGGATATCGTTATGTGATTTCTCCGCTTCTTCCTCCGAGTTGTCGTTTTACCCCCACCTGTTCTCGTTATGCCATCGAAGCTATTGAATCGCATGGTACACTGCGGGGAATTTTCCTCTCTTGTGGTCGAATTATGAGGTGTCATCCATTTTGTCAGGGGGGGTATGATCCTGTCCCGCCACTTCGTGACGGCGCTAACGTATGCGGAAAAGAGTGTGCTAGTTCGCAGACGGGAAAAAAGAAAACCTGTGTTAATCATTCCGGTGTTACATCTTAATATGGTATAAATATGGACATTTATAGAACATTTTTAGCAATTATTGTTTCGTTTGTGATTCTTGTTGGCTATCAGTATCTTTTTGTGGGATTTGGGCCGACCGAACCTCCTGCAACGACCACGGCTGCTCAGCAAGATCCTGTGGTAACTGAGGCGGCAGTCAAAAAACAAGCTGCAATTTCAAACACTGTAGTACCTAATCCCACTGCTGCTGTACCAGCCATGAATGCTCCAGCAAGGGATGCTAGAACACTTGTTGTGGACACTGACCTGTACACAGCGACGTTGAGTGAAAATGGCGGCGTGATCGAAAGTTTCGTTCTCAAGGATTATAAAGAAAATCTGGAAGAGGACTCTCTTGGAATGCAGCTGGTGAAGGTTGACGGTGCGGAAGGATTCCCACTGGAATTTTCATGGGGCAGCGTTGCTCCATCAAATACATTTTATGATGCTGGTGGTAGTAATGTTTCATTTCAAGGTAATGATGGAACATTAAGTATGACAGGCCGTGGAAATGGCCTTGAAATAGTACGTGATCTCACCTTCTCGAAAGACAGTTATCTGATGGAATTGAGGGTAAGGGTAAAGAATGTTTCTTCAGGTGTTTTGCAGGGAGCAGCAGCACTACATCAATCTAACCTGCCTTTTAGAGAGTCAGGGCCTGGTAGTCAATTTCTCTTCGTAGGGCCTGCATACTACATGAATGAATCTCTTACTGAAGTGGATTCTGATGATTACGAGAATGGGCCAAGCACTGTGAGCGGTCCAATGAACTGGGCAGCGTATGAAGGAACCTATTTTATATGTGCTTTTCTTCCCCAAGAGGGAAGCTCCACTTCTATGACCATGGAAACCTTTGGCGATGAAGGTGTGAAAATGCAGCTGAACAGTACACTTGACACGCTACGACCAGGGGAAGAAAAAGTGTACAGCTATCAGCTGTTTTTCGGCCCTAAAAAGCTTGATATTTTAAAATCGGTTGGGGCAAACCTCAATAAAGCAGTCAATTTTGGTTGGTTTGATGTAATTGCTCAACCCACCCTGTATCTGCTTAATTTCTTTTATGGAATATTCAAGAACTACGGTATTGCTATTATTCTGGTAACTATCATTTTTAAGGCAGTTTTCTGGCCCATTACCCAAAAGGGTTTGAAGTCCATGAAAAACATGCAAAAGTTGCAACCGAAGATGGCAAAACTCAAGGAAAAATACAAGGGTGATCCTGCAAAAATGAATCAGGAAGTGATGAATCTGTACAAGACGTACAAGGTGAATCCTCTTGGTGGTTGTCTCCCAATGGTTTTACAGATTCCTGTATTCTTTGCTCTGTATAAAGTACTGCTTATGTGTATTGAGTTGCGGCATGCACCGTTTATGCTTTGGATCAATGATCTTTCGGCACCTGATCGTCTGTATATTGGTGTGGATATTCCTTATATTGGCGGCATCCCTGTATTAACTCTCCTGATGGGAGCCTCAATGTTTTTACAGCAGAAAATGACCCCCACCACAGCTGATCCAACCCAAGCAAAAATCATGATGTTTCTGCCGGTGTTGTTTACTTTTATGTTTGTGAATTTTGCATCCGGTCTGGTTCTCTATTGGTTTGTTAATAATCTGCTTGCTATTTTTCAGCAGTTTATGATTAATCGTCAAAATAAAGCTTAATCCAATGTATTTACTCAGCTACACGCGATCTTCATTGAAGTTCTCAAATGGACGAAGATGCTGAGTAGATATAATTCAATTTCAACCAGCTTGAATAACTGTTTGTTAGATGATGAAAAAAACAGAGCGGTCAAGAGTTGTGATATACCCGTAAGGATGGAATAAAAATGTCAGAAGGAAAAATTGATTTCTACGGTAAAGAAGTAACTGATGCCATAAAAAAGGCTTGTGAAATGTTGCAAGCAGCACAGGAAGATTTGGACATTGAAGTGGTAAACACTGGATCGATGGGAATCTTTGGACTTATCCGAAAGAAAGCACATATTCGAGCCATAGTAAAAAAAGCAGGTAGTGATGTTGCCGTAGAACCTCCTAAAGAGAAAAAGAAGAGTGTGCCAAAGGTAGCAAAACCTCCTAAAGTTCAAGAACCAAAGGAAGAGGTAACATCTGTTCCGGTAGTTGAAAACAAGGAAGAATCTGCTCCTGTTGCTAAAAAAGAAAAACAGCCGCCTGTCAAAAAGGAAGTTGTACAGATCACCGCAGAAGGTGTTGAAATAGTGCGCCAGCAACTTGAGAAACTTCTTGTATTGATGGGATTTCCTTCCGATGTTACTGCGGAACTTGATGGTGCGACCGTTCGTTGTGTAGTTGGTGATGAGCATGAAGAAGTGCTGACTGCTCAAGATGGAAAGATTATCGATTCCCTGCAATATCTTTTACGAAAATTGGCTGCAAGGAAAGTCGAGGAGAAGATTCGACTCTCTATTGATATTGGGCAATTTCGTGAGAAACGTAAGGTTGAGTTAGTTGAACGAGCTAAAGAACTTGCCGAAATGGTTAAAGAAGACGGAAAAACGCAAGCTATTCCGCCATTGAATCCATCGGAGAGGCGTGTTGTTCATGTTGCCTTGCAGGATGATAAAGATATTCGCTCTAGAAGTGTTGGAGATGGATTGTTTAAGAAAGTTCTTATCTATAAGCCTGGTAAAGGAAAAAAACCGAGTAGTAACAAACGTGGTGGGAGAGGACGGCGAGGTAAACCTGTAAAGAAGAAGCAGGAGAATAGTGAGTCCTAACACTTGATGGAGAGTTTTTGCTACGCCATCACACTTGATTTTGACGAAACATATGGAAAGCAGTAAAACAATTGCGGCAATATCCACACCACCTGGATCTGGTGGGATAGGTATCATTCGCATGAGTGGTACGCAGTCGCTGGCACATCTGAAAACGCTCTTTCATCCGCATACAGGAAGCTGTTCTTTTGAAAGCCATCGCCTCTATTATGGGTGTATTGTCCACCCGGATACAGATAAAACCCTTGATGAGGTGCTGGTCGTATTTATGGCCGCACCAAAAACATATACCCGTGAGGATGTGGTTGAAATTCATTGCCACGGGAATATTCTTGTCCTGCAGTCTATCCTGGAATTACTCATTGCCCTTGGTGTGCGTCTAGCGGCACCTGGAGAATTTACAAAGCTTGCCTATCTCAATGGCAGGATTGATCTCACACGTGCAGAAGCAGTTATAGACATCCTTGCAGCAAAGACTCGCAAAGGGATGGATATGGCTCTTGATCAGCTTGGTGGTAGTTTGTACACTCAGGTTGATACTATTCGTGCCGCCCTCGTACAGATGAGCGCTGTAGTTGAAGTTGCCATCGATTTTCCCGATGAAGATGTCGAAATAGTACAGCATGTGGCTCTTGGCCAACAGGTGCAGAGAGATGTGCTTGCACCTCTTAAGCAGCTACTATTTCAGGCAGAAGAAGGTAAGATTTTCAGAGATGGGATTTCTGTGGTTATTGTCGGGCTACCAAATGTTGGAAAATCCAGTCTTCTAAATACATTACTTCAGGAAGAACGAGCACTTGTGACCGCTATTCCCGGCACTACCCGTGATACGATTGAGGAGTATCTTGACATTCAGGGAATCCCGGTACGCATTGTTGATACAGCAGGTATCAGGGAAGATGCCGATGAAGTAGAACTGCTAGGAATTGAACGGGCAAGAAAACAGATAGATCAGGCTGATCTGGTTTTGTTTATGCTCGATGCAGAACGTGGAGTTGAAAAAGAGGACAGGAGACTCTTTGAAAAAGTCGGTCACAAGCCCTTACTTTTGCTGATCAATAAGAGTGATCTTCTTAATGACGCTTCATTTTTACCAGATTTACCTGGAATAGCCGATAAACCTATTTCTCCCATCCATATTTCAGCAAAGCAACAAGAGGGCATTGCTGAGCTTAAGGATGGCATCTTCCGATCAGTTATTGCTGGTAAAGATCAATGGCAGGAAGAAGGATGCGCCCCAAATGTGCGGCATAAGGTGGCGTTGCAATATGCAGAAGCAGCTGCTGTAAGGCTTGGCGAGGGACTGGATATGAAAATAACAAGTGATCTTCTCGCAATTGATATTCAGGATTGCCTTGAACAGTTAAATGAAATCGTTGGTGTTACCACAACAGAAGATGTACTTGATGTAATATTTGAGCAGTTCTGCCTGGGGAAATAAGTATCTGAACAGATACAGTCACATCAGTTTTACTAATTCCTGCACTAAACGATCTATTCCATCACCAATTTGATCTACTCGTGCATCCAGCATATAGCAGGCTGTCGTCACGATTTTGTTCTTTTTATCAACAACAACTTCACCCTGTAACGTTGTTGTATGCCGTGCTCCCATTGCAATAATGTTTTCTGCAGTGGTTTTGTCCTGGCCAATTGTCAGTTCGACTTGCTTCAAAACGTTTGCGAGGATAGTTGGAGCAATACAGAGTGCTCCGATTGGTTTGTTACTCTTTTTCATTGCAAGGATAGCATTTCGAACATCTGTATTTACCTGGCAATTTGATCCATCATAGGCGTAGCTTGAAAGATTTTTTGCAGCTCCAAATCCTCCGGGGATGATCAGGCCATCATGTAATGATTCCTGAAAATCTGCAAGGTTAAGGACTTCACCTCTAGCAATGCGAGCTGATTCAATAAGTACATTACGTTCTTCTTGCATCTCTTGTCCGTCGAGATGATTGACAACGTGGTGCTGTTTGATATCTGGCGCATAACATTGATACTCTGCGCCATTTTTGTGGATGGCCCAGAGTGTGAGAGTGGCCTCGTGGATTTCAGAACCGTCGAGTCGTCCGCAGCCTGATAGAATCACTGCAATGGATTTTTTGTTCATGAGATTCAGATGTTAAGATGATAGATTGCTGGGAGATTACGGTATTTTTCCTCGTAATCCAGCCCGTATCCAATAAGAAAACCTTGTGAGATGGCAAAACCAGCATAGTCTATGGTGATTGTGTGCTCGCGTCTTTCTGCTTTGTCAATAAGTGAGCAGATGCGCACCGAGGCAGCACCCAGTTCGCTAAAGTGACGTGCAAGCCACTGCATAGTGAGCCCGGTGTCGATGATATCTTCCACAAGGAGCACATGGCAATCTTTGATAAGCTGTTTTGGACTGGAAACAAGAGTGATTTTTCCAGAAGATGTAGTGCTGTCACCATAGGATGAAACTTGAATAAAATCAGTTGAAAGGGGCAGGTCAATTGCCCGAACCAGATCGGCCATAAAGACAAATGCGCCTTTGAGTACTCCGATAACCACAAGCTCTTTGTCTTGGTAGTCCTTGGCGATTTCCTGGCCAAGCTCCTGGACGCGATTGTGGATTGTTTGCTGATTAAGTACAAGTTCTTTGTTTGAAGAATCCATTATATTTTGAGGAAAATTGGAGAAGAGAATAATTCCAGCTCACTGTTTGTTGTTGGGAGCCCTAAGTAAATTATGCACTATTCTGTACCTTTCGATCAAAGTCAAGAAAAAGGTAGCAAACTGTTTTATTATGTTGATAAATAGGTAACTATTCAGCTGTGGTCTAGTGGAGTCCATCAAGTGTCTATTATGAAGAATTTTTGCAACTCTATCAAAAGTGTACATTCCATTGAATTAAAAGAAGCGCAAGCTCTGATTCGTGATGCCTGCACAAGGTTATCTGTCGAGCAGATTGCTTTAGCAAAAAGCGCTGGACGGTATCCAGCAAACCCACTTGTTGCACTCGCCCCTCTGCCAGGATACGACCAGTCATTACGTGATGGGTACGCTATTGGACAGATGGATGGTACAGCGCCAAAAAAATCATCTTTTATATACCAGATTATTGATGAAGTGGCAGCAGGCGACACTAGAGAACTGATGTTACAACCGGGAGAAGCCATACGAATCATGACAGGTGGTCTTCTTCCATTGCAATGCGCTCTAGTTATTCCACAGGAGCTGTGTGTCGTTGATGGCTCTAGTCTTACTGTGGATTGTGACTATATATCCGGTCAGCCAAAAACATTTATTCACGCAAAAGGAAGTGAAATTGCTGAGGGGCGTGTGCTTGCAGCAGAAGGCAAACGGATCAGCCATGAACAGCTTATTCTACTTGCAGGAGTTGGATATGCCACTGTGCAAGTTGTGAGAAAACCACAGCTGAGTTATTTTTGCACAGGGAACGAGCTGGTATATAGCGCTGACGAGAAAATTGCAGGAAAAAAAATATCAGCCAATAGTCCATTGCTACAAAGTCTTACCACTCAGTGTGGAGCAGAGTTACAGGGACAGTATGCTGTGGTGGATGATCCTGATGCGGTTGTTGAAACTTTAAATGAAATTGTTGGAACAGGATGCGATATTATTGTCAGTACAGGCGGTATGGGGCCTGGAAAATATGACTTTATCAAAGAAGTATTTTGTCGTTCCGGCGGTGAAATAATATACAGTTCTCTTAATCTGTTGCCGGGGAAGTCAACGCTCTTTGGTACATTTGGAAATACACTGTTTTTTGGACTGCCAGGGCCTCCTCCTGCCGTGCATCTCCTGTTTAACGAGCTGATAAGACCAGCAATCTTAGCGCTTCAAGGAGCAGAACAGTGTGAGTTACAGGAGATTGAGGCTCATTTGACAGAAGATATTTTTCTTTCTAAAGGAGGATTGGCACGACTGAAAAATGCTAGTTTGTATTTTGAGGAAGGAACTTGTCATGTCCGACCCACAGAAAGAAGTGAAAGATCAAATTGTTATATCTATTGTCCGGTAGGAAGAAGGCAGATGCGAGCTGGTGAAAAGGTATTGATTCATCTTTTGGATTACACTTTTTCTGGCTGACACGTTGGGCAAAAGAACGAACTGCGCCCACCAATATTGATCTTTTTGATAACACCTCCACAATTCAGGCAATTTTGTCCGGCTTTACCATAAATGCGAAAATTCATTTGGAAATATCCCCCATCTCCTGATGCGCCACGAAAATCACTGATAGTGGAGCCTCCACACGCAATGGCATGTTTGAGTGTCTTTCTGATAGTGCTAAGTAGCAGCTTCCATTCTGCTTTTGATAGTGAGCAGGACGGTCGCTCTGGATGAATACCTGCGCGAAATAGCGTCTCGTTGGCATATATATTCCCTATCCCAGCAATTACATGATTGTCCATAATGAATTTTTTGATGGCAATCTTACGAGGGGCGGCTCGTTTCGTGAGATAGGCGACTGAACATGTGCGGGAGAATGGTTCGGGGCCTGTATTGGCGAAAAAATGGTGTATCTCTTCAGCTGCATTTTCTGTCGAAATAAAATGAACAGCCCCAAATCGTCTAGGGTCATTAAATCTGAGTTCAGTGTTGTTATCCAGCGTCCAGCGAACATGATCGTGTTTTTTTATGGTGGATTTCACGTCAAAGATACCCATGTTTCCTGTCATTCCCAAGTGAAAGATAATAGCCGCACCACACTCAGTTGTAAGGATAAGATACTTTGCTCTCCTGCTAAGGTCGCATATTCGCTTTCCAGAAAGTTTTGTCTGCATCTCTTTACAGGGAACAGTTGCACGAAGTTGTTTTCCGGAACAGTGGACAGAGGTAATGGTTCTGTCGAGAAGGTGAATTAACAGACCTTGGCAGATAACTTCTACTTCGGGGAGTTCAGGCATGGTGTTGATTAGGAGTTGAATGATTGTCAGTTTCGCAGCAAAGCGCTAAAGCGTAATGATTGTCAAAAATTCCAACAACTGCAGCATAAGTATTTCCATTATCTTTTGTGAAATGCAAACTTGCTGTTGAAGAATCATAAACAGATACTGCATTAAGAGTAAGTTCCTGAAATCCAGGCATACCCTCATGGCTGAGCATTTTCTTTACAGCTTCCTTCCCAGCCCAGAGCAGTGTGAGATGCTGTAGAGTTGATAGATGCGATAATTTTTGTTTCAGGAGCAATAGTTCATTTTTTATACTGAATCGATCTTGTACGCGGGGCAGATTATCAGCAGAATACTGGATGTCAATTCCACAGTGAACAGCACTGACCAATGCAGCCGCATAGTTTTTTGAATGGCTGATGGAAAGATCAGGAGATTTGGAGATAGTGTTGTTTAGCCCTGAAAAATAAGGTCTTCCAGACTTTTCTGAGCATATTCTATAGCAGTGGTGCTCGGGAATATTGCTGGAGATATGCTGTTGCTCAAAATATGCCAAAAGACTCTGTTTTGAGCAGATTCTTCCGCCTATCCACTCTCGGTATCTTTTTTTGTACGTAAAATTTGAGAGTTTTAATAGCTCTTTTTTGTGAAGCCACTGTTTTTTTGTGTATTTTGTTTGTATATTACTGTCTGTTAGTGCTAGAATGGCAACGGATGCTTTAGCGTTTGGAAACAGAGTGCTACTCAAGTCTGAAATACTTTGGGGTAGTGACTTAAATCTCGGATGTGTTGGTTTTTTTTGAGTAGGCATAAAAAAGTATTTTTGATTTTATGGTTGTTCGATCTGGAGGCACTGTCCAAATATTTACTATGAACATCGTTGATGTTCAATAATATAACCAATTTGTCAGATTGTGTAAAACGGAGGAACTAATGGATAATGCTTTTCACCTGACAGGGTTTGACTTTGTCATCATAGCGCTGCTTTTTCTATTTATAGTTCGTGGATTGTGGGTTGGCTTTTTAGGTCAGGTTACCACTTTGATTGCTTTGCTTGCGGGCTATGTCGTTGCTGGGCAGTATCATGACAAACTTTTTCCTTTTTTACGAGGGCTATCTGATAATCCTCAGGTGGTTTTCTGGAGTTCATGTGTAATTCTTTTTGCTATCACCTATGTATTGGTTATGCTCTTTGGAAAAGTATTGACTAGAGTTGTCGAGATAACCGTTGCCGGATGGTTTGATAAAATACTTGGGGGCGTTCTTGGTTGCATAAAAGCATGTGTTATTATTGTCTTATTGAATATGATTCTTTCTGGTACATTGTCGCCTGAAAATACTATGCTACGGAGCGGCCAATTTTACCCTTACGTGCATCAAGGGACAGAATATTTCCGAAGTCTGATAAAGGATGATACGCTGCGTGAAACGTTTTTACAGAAAAAACCAGCCATAGCTGCACAATCCCAGAAGGATGAAAAAAAAACCGCAGATGGTGTCCGACCATTTGTACCCACGGATTCTCCAGGAAAAGAGTAGGGAAAACTTCAATATGTATGTTTGTTTCGTGTGTTTTTTTCAAGCACCCAGTTCTGGGGTAATTCTTGTCCCCTATCCAATGGCGAGTGACTTCTCCATACATATAAAAGGCAGACTTGTTCTCGGATAGTTTATTTTCCCAATCATTTTATATCCCAACGTGTTGTAGAATCCTAACACCTTTTCGTTGCCACTATATGCATCAAGACGAATCGCCTGAAAAGCTGCTTCCGATATCGATTTTTCAGCAAAGTTCATTAATATTGTGGCAAAACCATTTTCTTGAAATAGTGGATCAACGGCTAAGCGATGAATTACAGCAATTGGTTCACAATTGATCAGCCAATTGACAGTCCTGTATTCCGGCTCTTGGAAATCGTCAAAGCTTACAATTCCAATGAGTTGGCTGCCGTTGGTGAGTTTAACCAGTGAACTTTTAGCGATATCATTTTCGACATATTTTAAGTTTGGATATTCTGCATTCCATTGAAAAATACCTTGTTCGATAAGATAATCTTTGCATCTAGACAAAAGTGTAAAGACTGACTTTACATCATGCTTTGTTGCTAATTCAATCTTGATGGATTCTTGAGAAATTTTCATTTTTTTCGTTACTGAAAACTTCTACTTAGTGCCTGAACGAAAACTAATTAATAGCGCAACTACCGTCAGTTATGCGGAAT
>JAOZTO010000020.1:4752-13634 GCA_029942265.1 Desulfocapsa sp. | reverse complement strand
TTTTCTATGTGAGAATGTCCAAATGGACGAAGATGGGGTGCAGCTGAATAGTTACAAGAATTCAATGAGTTATTCAAGAGGATTGATGAGTGATGTGGTCAAGTAAAGAAAAGCAGCCTAACTTCGACCCCACTTTTTTATCGCAAGATCACCTTGTGGTAAACTGAGTAGCAATATAATCATGGGTCAAAGTGCCAGAAAATTCCGAGGTGATTGTCCTGCGATTGTGAAGCAATCACCTCGGATACGTCACTTTACCAATGCATTAGCTGTGTTTTTGAATCAATTCTTTAAACAGCGTCATCTGCTCACGGGCTAGTTTTTCACTATCTTCTGGAATAAAGGATTTACAATCGAAGCCAAGGGCTTCTTTCATCATTCTATAGGTGTAGTCGGCAAAGACAACAGTTCCATCATCCTTGATTTCCTCAATCGCATCAAGTTTACCAGCTTCTTCATTGACCTTGATGGCTTGTTCAAGAGTCCACTCAGATGGTAGAAATACCTCAGCACCTTTGGCGCTGAGTTTCACAGGATAGCCTCCTTGCAATCCGTTAGGGCCTGGAGAATGTGTCAGCAGGTTTTCATCGAAGAGCAATGCATTGAGATTTTTAAGTGTTGATGATGCTGAAACAGAAGTGAAGGGAAGTCCGGCAGGATATAATTTCACAGATTCGTACATTACTTTGTCGGTATCCCAATCACTTGTTACATCTTTTTTGTCAATCATGATTTTCATAAGGTATGGAGCATCTGGGAGATAACCAGCTTCTCGTGGAAAAACCCAGTGTTGATGGTGGCAGACCTGCAATGTTTCAACACTACTTCTTTGGATGTTCGCCTGTTGAGCAATATAAGTTCGTACGGCAGGAGCAATGAGATCAATGTTACCAATACCAATAGTCGGTGCCAATCCAATTTTTCCAAGCACCGGATTGGTGAGACAGGATAACGATGTATTAATGTAATGTGCATTAACCCCAGATTCTTTGAGTGCCTGGCCAAGTTTCATAGCAAGAGTCAGTTGGCAGGGAAGCCATGCACCTAAAGCAGCAGAACTAATTTTGGAATAGATATCTTCAGGCAGCTGTCGAATCAAATGCCATGTATGCATTACAGTCAGGTTAATAATTGCGCTTGGTTGTTCTTTTTCGATCAATTCAGCTGTTCCTTCAACATCTAACAGATCTATTTTTACTGGACGAAAATTTGGATTCTTTCCATGGTGAGCAGCTCCGATACTTGCATTATTACAGAGTAAACGTGCTTTTTCTTCGTCAATGTCGCCTACTATTACTTCGTAGGGGTAATCCTGTCGTGCCATAAATTCAAGCAAATGTGCGCCGACATCACCAGTTCCAACCATTAAAACCTTTTCCATTTTTCTTCTCCTATTAAGTTTTGTGTTAAACCAGTCACATTTTTTATATGACCAGAAACCGTGTAAATATTCGGATAGTACCCCAATATTTATAATTCAGTGATTTAGCCTGTTTTGAACGCAATCCGATTATTTACCAAATTGGTTTTGAATATCCATACGTTTTTGTCTGATGTCTGACAAGTTGATGTGCGCAAACTAATTTACTACAACACCTTTAAAACACAAACCTTCATGTACTTAAAACCAGTCGGTATCAGTTGCCAAGGAGTTGTTTTTCAACGCCTTCATTGTGCTTCAGCCACGCCTCTTCGAGTAACTTTTTGTCACGTGCGACAAAGGCCTTGTATATTGCCCAATGAGTTGCCAGGGCATCCTTAACGTAAGAAGCTTCTGTTAAATATTGATGTCTTAATTTTGAACCAAATTCACTATCAATAAATACAGTTTGAAGTGATCTGATATAATTTATCAATGATCGGTTTCGGGTAACTTCAGCAATTGCGTTATGAAAACGTTTGTTTGCTTGGTGATAGGCCTCAAAGTCATTTTTTTGGGCTTCTTTTTCCATTGCCATTACAGCAAGCTTAATCTGTTCCAAATGTTTATCATCAATCATTTCAAGAGCTAGTATTGCAATGGCTGGCTCAACCACTCTGCGAGCTTCTAAAACTTCAAAAGTATTGGAACCACGACCAAAATGGGCTCTGCCTTCAACAGTGAATGTATCGGCTTTAATGTAGGTTCCATCACCTTTTTTTGTCTCAATAACCCCAACCAGACGTAGTGCACTTAATGCTTCACGTACTGAGGCTCGGCTTACTCCAGCTAGCTCAGCTATTACAGTTTCTGCTGGTAACTTGTCCCCTATATCATATTGTCCCGATTCAATTTCATTGATAATCTGGGTATAAACGTATTCACTTTTATTTGGGCTTTCCAGCTTTTTAAATGCCATTTGCAGGTCTCCTGAAATTTTAAAATTTGTTTGGAAGACCTACAACTTGAATTTTTTTTTGTCAATCGAATAATTACAATTCTAGGGAAGAGTCAGCCATCCTACGATTACGCTGGAGGTACCAAATCATAAATAAAAGACCAAATGCCGGTAGGTAAAACCACTGCTTTGCGTTACGTTCTACTTCCACTTCTGCCCAAAGAAGCTCCCAACCGTAGTCGATTCCGGTTTGTTGAGCTTTGCTACCGAACCAAATGTCATCAATCAAAACTTTATCATTTTCTGTTGCCAATACTAGTCCTGTATTCTCTTTAAGTCGTACAGCTCCATCGGATTCTTTATCGCCTAGAGACAAAAGGACAAAGCGGTCCACCTCTTCTCCTGCAAAATTTTCTCCTTTGAATTTAAAGCGCATCATTTGATTGTCTGGTTGTGTCGAAATAGTTTTAGTCAATTCTGCTAAAGGAACTGCTTCGTATGGATCTTGAAACTTATCAAGCCAGAACCCGGGACGAATTAAAGAAAATGCAATAAGGATCATTGCAAGGCTTTCCCATTTACGGTTTTTGACAAGAAAATAGTTTTGAGTACCACTTGCAAAGGCCATCATGGCAAATATTGCAGCAATTACTGATACGACCACCTCCCACCAATGATCAAATCCAAGTAAAAGTAAATGGGGGTTAAAAATGAAAAAGAACGGCAGGAGGGATGTACGAAGGTCATAGTAAAATGCATAGAGACAGGTTTGCACCGGATTTGATCCGGCAACGGCAGCACCAGCATAAGCATCTACAGCAACGGGTGGTGTGGTTCCTGAAATCAGGCCAAAATAAAACACAAAGAGATGAACAGCGATCAGTGGAATAACGATTCCATTTTGAGCAGCAAGCGTGACAAGGGGTCCTGCCATAACAGATGCTACGACGATATAGTTGGCTGTTGTCGGTAATCCCATCCCCAAGACGATGCACATTACCGCAGTGAAGACAAGCATACCCATAATACTGCCACCAGAGACAACTTCAACAACCTGAACCATCATCATCCCAAGACCGGTTACAGACACAACTCCAACAATAATTCCAGCAGCAGCCATTGCAATAACGACACTTGCCATATTTCTTGCACCACGGCTTAATGCTTGAATAAGCTCCCAGGATGATGTTATCACTTCACTTATCATGAGTTTTTCACCACGCATCAAATGCATCACCTGTTTCTGGAAAACAATCTGTATGGAAATCATTGCTATTGCCCATATAACAGATAACTCAGGTGACCATCTTTCTATCATCAGGCACCAGATCAAAACGGCAACAGGCATGAGAAAGTAAATTCCCGATAAGAATGTTGGCAAGAGTTCGGGCATAACTTTATCCAACGTTATGTCTCTGTTTCCGGCATGGTTTTCATAACGGGTGGCAACTTTTGCAAGGAACAGGAAGGTAATTGCAATAAATAATATGATAACGGGAAGAGTGTAGTCACCGCAAACTGTTTTGATAGCCGTAAGAAGAAAGAAAGTGATGCACAGGCTAATGATAACAGCAGATATTCCCATACCAATGGCAAGTATCTTTCGTCCAAGAGTTGTTTCGGTTGCAGCTCTTGAAAACGTTGGCATTTTGAGCTTAACAGCTTCAAAATGAACGATGCAGTACAGGCCAAAGTAGGCGAGTATGGCAGGGAAAAATGCGTGTTTGATAACTTCAAAATAACTTATACCAACATATTCCGTCATGATAAATGCTGCTGCGCCCATTACCGGTGGCATGATCTGACCATTAATGGATGATGACACTTCAATGGCAGCAGCTTTTTCAGGAGAAAAGCCCATTTTTTTCATCAAAGGAATGGTAAATGTTCCAGTGGTGACAACATTGGCAATTGCAGAACCTGAAATAAGGCCTGTCATGGCAGAAGAGACTACAGCGGCTTTTGCAGGACCACCTTTGAGGTGACCAAACAGAGAGAATGACAGTCGGATAAAATAGGCACCTGCACCTGCACGATCAAGCAGTGTTCCGAACAAAACATAGAGAAAAATAAAGCTATTGGAAACACCAATCGGAAGGCCAAATACCCCTTCGGTTGAAAACCACATATGTTCAATAAATCTATTGGTGCTGATTCCACCGTGTGAGACAATCTCAGGAGTATATCTGCCAAATAGAGCATACAGAATAAAGAGTATTCCTACAATAACGAGTGGTGGACCGACGGCACGGCGTGTCGCCTCTAAAAGAACAATGAGACCAACAACTGCAACAATAATCTCCATTTCAGAGCGTGCTGCACCTCCTCGAAGGGCGATGTGTGTATAGTTTGCAATAATATACAGACATGCAAAAAGGGATGCAAGAACCAGTATTAAATCATATACTGGTATTTTGGTTGTGGAAGCACGTTTGAAAGCGGGAAAGTAACAGAATACTAGACAGAGTGCAAAAGCGAGGTGAATTGCACGCTGTTCGAGGTTTGTCAAAAGGAGAAAATCAGTTATAAAAGGAAGGGGAGTTGCGATGTAAATTTGAAACAGTGACCAGCAAAGACCGATTGAAAAAAGGATAGCGGCAACAGTTTTTCTGGGTTTTCGGCCTCCTGCGTCAGCAGATTCGACCATGTCTTCCAATTCTTCCTTACTTTTTCCTAAACCCTTTGTAACTGACATAAAGGTATCTCTCCTTTCAAAATAGGTAAGGACGAATTAGAGTACATTCGCATGAGTTGAGTAATTATCATATAGTCAACTCATCAACAGCTTCCAGTATATTGATCTGTTTTCTGCAGCCATTAATAAAAGAGGGAGGGAGGAATGTTTCTCCTCCCTCTTTGTGTCTTTATTTGATCAGACCTACTTCTTGGTAGTACTTAAGAGCGCCAGGGTGGTAAGGAGCTGAACGTCCAGCTTCTGCAGCCCACTCTCGGGTGAGGTTCTTGTACATAGGTGATTGTTTTTTAAATCGTTCTATCTCGTCGAATACACCTTTAACAAGATAGTAAATGGTCTCATCAGGAACATCAGAAGAGGCAACGACAGTACCGGGAGCGCCCCATGAAACAACATCAACTTCTTGGCCACGATAACTTCCGGCTGGTATTGTCATCGGGGCAGCGTCTGAACGTTCGGAAATCATTTTATTAATAACTTCATCGTTCAGAGGAACAATGTCAATGTCACAGGTATTGGCAGCTTCAGTAATAGTAGCTGCGCCAACTGCTGTCACCCAAACAAAAGCATCGATTTTACCGTCACATAATGCGGTGGCTTGTTCACGGGTTGTGAGCTTTGTTTCCTGCCTAAAGAAATCTTTTGGCTCAGCACCATATCTTTTTACTATTGCATTAACCTGAGTTTCAGTTCCAGATCCAACAGCACCAGTATTGACAACTTTTCCTTGAAGATCTTTAAAACTTTTGATGTTAGCTTCTTTTCGAGCAACAATATGCATTGGTTCTTCAACGATAGAAAAAAGAAATCGTAATTTTTTGTTTGGGCCATCATTTTTAAATGCACCTTTGCCATTCCAAGAATCCAGCTGTGCGCTTGCCATAGCCATGCCAACATTTAGATCGCCTGCTTGGATGGCACGCATATTGGCAGCAGAACCACCAGTGCTTTCAACTGAACATCGAATATTATGACCGTATTTCTTTCTGGATTTGTTTGTTACGTTACAAATGTATCCTCCAGTCGGGTAATAACTTCCCCCCATACTGGCTGTTCCGATGTTAACGTATTCTGGTTTTTCAGCAGCCTGAACAGATCCCACAGTAAATGCCATCGTTAAAGCGGCACATAGCAGTACTAGTTTCTTCATGGTGTTTCCTCTCGGGTTGTATTGAAATTAGCTGTAGACAGCAATTTAAATAAATTACTGAGATATCTGTCAGACAACATACATCCTACAGGGAAGAGGTGTCAAGGAAAAACTTTGTTCATATTTTTAATATCTGCAATACTCCAATATTATTTATGAAGTCTAAATGTGAATTATAACCGATCCAAATTTTACCTTTTTCACGAATTTTTCAATTAATGATGGAATAAATAGTAAGAATGTGCAATATGGAATGGAGCATTAGTAGCTGTTTCCTAGGAAAACATACTATTTAGCCGATACCCGATACCCGATACCCGATATTTGGCATAACACTGAATAGTTACAGGAAAACAAGATTACCAACACAAGGATACATAATGATAAATAAATTTTTAGCAGGAATTCTTCCTTATATGCCCAAGAAATTAGTATGGGTTTTTTCAAAACAGTACATCGCAGGAGAGAGCGTGGAGGAAGCAATTGTAAATGCCAAAAAATTAAATGAACAGGGTATACTGACAACCATTGATATTCTTGGAGAATTTATAACAACCCTTGAAGAAGCGGCGGCAAACAAACAGGAGTATCTTGAGGTTATTGATGCCGCTGAAAAAGCTGGAGTAGATGGAAATTATTCTCTGAAACCAACTTCGTTTGGCTTACTTATTGATGAAAATGTTGCTTATGAGCATATTCGTGAGGTTGTGAGTAAGGCTGCTTCTGTGAATAACTTTGTGCGAATTGATATGGAAGATTCTCCATGTACGGATATGGAGATAGAACTGCACGATAAACTAAAAGGTGAGTTTCCACACAGCGTTGGTCTGGTTGTTCAATCATATCTTAGGCGCACCCATAAGGATATTCAAGATTTAAAGGATATTCATACTGAAGACTCTCCGGTTAATTTACGAGTATGTAAGGGTATTTACATTGAGCCAGAGGAAATTGCATATCAGAAATATGAAGAGGTAAACGCGCACTTTCTTGAAGATATTGAATTAATGCTACAGAAAAAAATGTATCCAGCCATCGCAACACATGATATACCACTGGTTGAGGGAGCGTATAAACTTCTTGAAAAATATGATGTTCCAAAGGATAAGTACGAGTTTCAAATGCTTTTTGGTGTGACTCCTGCTTTGCGGCAAGCGATCATTGACAAGGGGCATCGTATGCGTGTTTATGTACCTTTTGGAAAGCAGTGGTTTGGGTATTCGACACGAAGATTAAAGGAAAATCCAAAAATGGCTGGAGTTGTTATTAAAGCATTGTTTAAAAAAGGCTGATCAATGTTTTTACGAGCCCACAAATGAGTCCGTTGATTTAATAGCATTTCGAAGTCTCGTACCTCGCTATCTGGTTCGATGTCGAGATAAATGGGAAATTTTACCGCAGGCATATAGTTGATATTCCGAGGATAAAATTTTTCATTTAACGAAGAGATCGGGATAAAAGGCATTAAATCAACAGTCTCATAAATAGAGAAGGAGATAGAAAATGATAAGTCAGGAATTACTTGATATTTTAGCATGTCCCAAGTGTAAAGAAGCAGTTGTCTTGAACGAAACAAAAGATGGTCTCGTGTGCGAAAAATGCCGATTGTTGTATGAAATTCGAGATGGTATTCCGGTGATGCTTGTGGACGAAGCAGTAGCCCTGGAAGTTGACCAATAGGAACAGGGGAACTGGTAATGGACGATTATTTATTTTTCAGTAAATTAGAAGATTTTTTGCTGAGATTTCCTGTGTTTCAGGATTACGTAATACTGGAGCGGCTTGTTGTTGTACTTGTGTATGTGGTTCTTGCCGTATTGCTCGATCTTGTTATTATTCGTTCTTTAAGAAAAATGGCACGTAGGACGAAGATGCATTTCGATGATTTTCTGATTAATTTCTTTCATCGTCCCTTTTTGTTGTCAGTGATTTTACTGGGTGTCCTTCATGCAAGTTCAGTAGATCCACAGTTTCCAAAGATGACATCACTGATTTTATTGAGTGGTAGCAAGACATTGATTCTTTTGGTCTGGTGGGTGGGTATCTCCAGAAGTCTTAGTAGGACCAGTCTTGAGGAAGCCAGTCATGTTTTAGGCGGAAGACATATTGATGCTGATATTTATCTGGTATTTAAGAACGTTTCACGCATTGTTATTATGTTGTGTGTCATCCTCTGGATTCTGATAATATGGAAGGTAAATCTGGCGCCGCTTTTTGCTTCTGCAGGTATTGTTGGAATCGCAATCGCCCTTGCAGCAAAGGACACAATGGCAAATTTTTTGGGCGGAATCTCAGTTTTTATGGATCGAGCTTATAAAGTTGGTGAATATATTATACTTGAATCTGGTGAACGGGGCGAGGTGGTTGAGGTAGGTATTCGATCAACCAAAATCAAAACTCGTGATGATGTTATGATTATTGTGCCTAATGGTATCATTGCAAATTCAAAAATTATCAACGAGTCTGCCCCGCAACCACGATTCCGCATACGTATCGATGTCGGAGTTGCCTACGGAACAGATCTTGATGTTGTGGAAGATTTATTGCTACAGATTGCCAATGACAATAGTCAGGTTGTGAAGCAGCCATCTCCTCGTGTGCGATTGCGACAACTGGGTGATTCAGCATTAAATCTCCAATTACTTTTATGGATACACGATCCACGGGAAAAGGGGCGGCAAACACATTTCTTGTTAAAAGAGATTTATAGTACGTTTAA
>JAOZTO010000020.1:0-4652 GCA_029942265.1 Desulfocapsa sp. | reverse complement strand
TATGGAACACGGGCTTTTTGTGTCAAAGAGATTTCCCAAAAAAAGAGTTAAGGATACCATCAAGGTGCAATACCCAACTCTTTTTCTTTCTCATAAACTGCCAGACGGGTCTTGATAACTGTATCTGGGATAAGACTCATTGAGTCGATTCCCAACTCAACCAGGAATGTGGCAAATTCAGGAAAGTCAGATGGTCCCTGTCCACAGATACCAATTTTTTTACCTCGGCGTTTAGCGGTTTTAATGATCATTCGAATCATATCCTTAACAGCTTCGTCACGTTCATCGGCAATTCCTGCAATGAGTCCGGAGTCGCGATCAAGGCCATATGTGAGCTGAGTTAAATCATTGGAACCAATTGAGAAACCATCAAAAATATCCGCAAAGGCATCAGCTGAAATAACATTACTTGGGATTTCACACATTACATAAAGTTCCAGGCCGTTTTCACCCTGTACAAGTCCGCATTCTTTCATCACTTGAACAACTTTTCTTCCTTCCTCAGGAGTACGACAGAAAGGAACCATGAGCTTGATATTATTAAGCCCCATTTCGTTACGAGCTTTTAATAATCCCTGGCATTCAAGCTCAAATGCAGGGCGATATTTAGGGTCGTAGTAGCGGGAAGCACCACGCCAGCCAATCATCGGATTTTCTTCGACTGGTTCGTACAGTGTTCCCCCTGCTAGGTTTGCGTATTCGTTACTCTTGAAATCGGAGAGGCGGACAATGACATCTTTTGGGTAAAAGCCGGCTGCAATACGACCAACCCCTTCGGCTACTTTATCGATAAAGAACTGTTTTTTATCTGTATATGCACCAGTTTTGGCATCAATTAATTCAACGATGCGCTTTTTTTCGGGATCGTCTGATTGCTTCAATTCTTCATAATTATATAGTGCAAGCGGATGTAAACCAATATGCGAGTTGATGATAAATTCTTCGCGGGCAAGACCAACACCATCATTGGGGATTTGGCATTCTGTGAATGCCTTTTCCGGAATTGCGAGGTTCATCATGATTTTAGTTTTAGTTTCAGGGATATTACCAAGGTTAGTTCTCTGAATTTCAAATTTCAAAAGACCTTCATAAACGTAACCAGTTTCACCCTCAGCAGATGATGCTGTGATTTTCATGCCGGTTTTGATGTAATCGGTACCGTCACCAGTGCCAATCACGCAAGGTATGCCAAGTTCACGGGAAATAATAGCGGCATGACAGGTTCGTCCACCACGATTGGTTACAATGGCTCCGGCAATTTTCATGATCGGTTCCCAATCGGGGTCTGTCATATCGGTGACAAGTACTTCACCTTTTCTAAACGTGCCGATATCTACAACATCATTAATGCAATGTGCAACACCCTGACCAATTTTTGCACCAACAGCTAATCCTTCAACAAGAATCTTACCAGTTTCCTGGAGCTTATAGGTCTCCATGGTGCCTTGTTTAGCCTGTGAATGTACAGTTTCCGGGCGAGCCTGAACAATGAACAATTCACCAGTACCGACATTTACCCCATCACCGTCTTTGGCCCACTCGATGTCCATAGCTTTTTCGTAATGCTCTTCAATGATACAGGCCCACTTGGCGAGTTGTAATATTTCAGCATCGCTGATCACATAGTTTTTTCGTTCTTCGGGGGTGGTGTCGATATTTTTGACAGGTTCGGGAGTTGATGGATCATTGTCATACACCATCTTGATTGCTTTGGAGCCTATCTTTTTCCCCACAATAGGACATTTTCCCTCCTTGAGCATTGGTTTGAAGACGTAGTATTCATCAGGATTGACAGCTCCCTGTACCACGTTTTCACCAAGTCCCCAAGCACCTGTAATAAATACGGCATCCTTGAAACCAGACTCGGTGTCAATTGAAAAGAGAACACCGGACGAGGAAGAATCGGAACGAACCATCTTTTGGATGGTGATTGAGAGATAGACGTCAAACTGTCCAAAACCTTGATGCTGACGGTAAGAAATAGCACGGTTAGTAAACAGTGATGCAAAACATTTGCGGCAGTTTTCAATGATATTTTCGTAGCCATGGATGTTGAGATATGTTTCTTGTTGACCAGCAAATGAGGCATCGGGAAGATCTTCTGCGGTAGCTGATGAGCGAACGGCTACATCACAATTGTCGCCATATTGTCCTTCCATAACTTTATAAGCTTTTATAATAGCATCACGGAGATCGTCTGGAAATTCTGCATGGCGGATAATGTTGCGGCATTTTTCGCCACGTTCAGCAAGATTTGCCATATCTTCAATGTCAAGATCTGCAAGTACGTCACGTATATCCTGCTCAACTCCCGCCTCTTTCAACAGGTAACGATAGGCGTATGCAGTAATTGCAAACCCATGAGGAACGGCAACACCTTTTGAAGTGAGGTGCTGATACATTTCTCCAAGAGATGCGTTTTTTCCGCCAACAAGGGGGACATCATCAATACCGATATCGTCAAACCATAGAATTAGTTCTTCATCGTGACTTTTGGCCATCGTTATTTCTCCTGATGTAAGTAGTTGATTAAACAGTGTAACATGGAATTCTGAATCTGTTTATTATATACACTTATACTAAGGTTAAAAAAATATGATACATTATATAAAAAAAACTGCCAGTTCGTCAAGGGTTGTGAAATGATTTTTTTATGAAAGGGTAGATGAGACAAGCGAAGTGTGATAGTATTTTATCTGCATGAGATTTCAAATTTAACCTGAGGGGAGCAATATGTCTCAAACCGAAAAAATAAAGGACTTATATGCCAAGTGTAAGATTGGCAGGAATCATTCCGGAAGTAACTATTTTGCACTTGTAAGGGAGTTGCTTGCGCTGCGAAATGAAGAAGGCGCCGAATGGCAGCAATATATAGATCAGGTCTATGGTCTTATTATGGATGAAATAATCTGTAATACTGACAAACCTGTTATTCCGGTGAAATTTGGTACTTCCGGATGGCGTGGTATGATCGGTAAAGAGTTGTGTCTGCGATCGGTTTCCTTTGTGACCGCTGCGATTCTTGACCTATATTTCACTCTTGAAAAAGATCAGGAACTTGCTCCATATTTGGGCATTTCAACTCTTGCAGAGGCACAAAAACGAGGATGCGTATTAGGGTTTGATAACCGTTTTGGTGGAGAAGTGCTTGCTGGCGCAGTGACAGAAGTGCTAATTAAAGCAGGGTTTACTGTTCATTATGCAGGAGAATCCACAACGGGAGTGTTGTCTGCTGCAGTCCTTGAACTGAATGCTGCTTTTTCTGTAAACTTAACACCTTCACATAATCCACTGGAATATGCAGGATTTAAGTATAATGCAGCCGATGCCGGCCCTGCTGCCGCTGAGCTTACCAGTAGAATTACAGCTAAGTCGTGTGAATTTATAGATGGTGCAGGCTCACCTCTTGTTCTACTCGACAAGCCTATTATTTCCCCAGCGGCGCGTGATGATGTGCAGCCTTTCAATGCATTGGATACGTGGAAACAACTGGTTCGAAAAAATATAGATATTCACGGTGTTCATTATGATGAATTGATTGATTCTTTTGCAAAAGATAATGACGTGGTGGTGGTAGTTGATTCTGTTCATGGAGCAAGCCGGATTCATATCCCAGGTCTTTTTGAAGGGGTTGAATCAGAGAGGTTGATTCAACTGCGTGATACTTCAGATGTTACTTTTAATGGTATTGCTCCTGAGCCATCATCTGCTAATATAGTTGGCGTTATGGAAAAGCTTGAAAGCCGTAGTGAACCGTTGAAAGTTGGCGCTATTATAGATCCCGATGGAGATCGTATCAGATTTACGGACGGGAGCGTTGAAATTAGTATGAACCAGTTTGGGGCAATGGCCTATCATTTTCTCCATGAAGGGAAAGGCAAGCGAGGAATGGTCGCAAAAACAGTGGCTACATCCAATCTTGCCAATCGTCTTGCTGATGTTTTTGGAGAGGAAACTTTTGAGCCTCGTGTGGGATTTAAGGAATTTAAGCCTGTAATAGGTAAAGCTCTTGTATATTTTGAAGAATCTGATGGGATTTCAATCATAGGCCATACACCTGAAAAGGATGCGTATATTGGCTTGATGCTTGCACTCGATATGGTAATGAGTCGCAGGCAGAATCTTGGTGAGTATCTCGCTGAAATAGAAGAAGAATACGGAGCCTATTATCCAGATAGAGATGGTTTGCCAGTAAGTGTTCAGGGAGATGAGCTAAAAGAAACACTACAGAAACTTGAAAAATATGGTGTTGGTGCAACTGTTAATGTGGGTGGTACAGAACAGTGTATTGCAGAAGTGATTGATATAGACGGCAGAAAAATGATATTTGAGGATGGTTCTTGGCTTATGATCAGGCCATCTGGGACAGAACCAAAGGTTCGGTTTTATGTGGAATCACGTACTGAGAGCGGAACTGCGGCACTTGTTGAAGCGGCACGAAATATGTTGGACGAAATTGGTCTTATTTAAATACCCTTCTTGCATTGATTTTTACCTCTACGGTATTAGAGTAGCTGAACAGTTACAAAATTTTGTAACTATTTGGGTTGGGTTCAAAACAGGCTAAGCCACTGAATTGTAAATGTTTGGATAGTGCCCCCAGGTTCGTTTGATCCAGCTTGTGAACTATATTGGTTCATATGGGAACAGGC
>JAOZTO010000019.1 GCA_029942265.1 Desulfocapsa sp. | reverse complement strand
ATTTTATGGGCGATAAAGTATTCGAATTCCAGAAATCATTTTCAGATTTGTATAATATGAAGCACTGTATTGCCTGTTCATCTGGAACAGCAGCAGTTCATATGGCAGTCGGAGCATTACAACTGTCTCCCGGAACAGAGGTAATAACAACTGCCATCACAGATATGGGGTCACTCACCGGCATCTTGTACCAAAATTTAATTCCTATCTTTGCTGACATTGACCCTGAAACTTTCAACATGGATCCAGATAGTGTTGAGAAATGTATCACCGACAGGACAGGAGCGATTATTGTAGTTCATCATTCTGGTCTTGCTGCAGACATGGATAAATTCATTGCACTTGGTGAAAAATATAACATTCCAATCATTGAAGATTGCGCTCAGGCATATTTAGCTGAATATAAAGGTAAATATGTTGGAACTATGGGAGCCATGAATGCTTTTAGCCTGAATCATTTTAAACATATCACAGCAGGATCAGGTGGAATGATTTTGACAAACGATGATTCTTTAAGAAAGCTCGGCACTCTTTATACCGACAAGTGCTACGATAGAGAAGCTGGAAAAAGAAATCCGTTCTTCCTTGCCCCCAATTACCAGATGACCGAGCTACAGGGTGCTGTAGCATTGGCTCAACTTGAAAAGCTACAGGGCATAATTGAACGCCGCAGAGAATTAGGCAATCGATTAACGAATCGCTTAAAAACAATTGACGGTGTTATTCCTCAACTGATTCCCGATTATGCAAAACACACTTATTTCATGTTCTTATTTCGCCTTGATTTCTCAAAACTCAGCGCCACAGCTGAAGAATTTTCCACTGCATTAACCGCGGAAGGTATTCCAAGTCAATTCCATACAATTACAGGTGGAATGTGCGAATACCAGTATGATATTTTCAAAAACCGTTCTGCATTTCCAAATAGCCAGCATCCTTTTGTAAACAGTGCATTCGGGACAGATGTATCCTACCCCGAAGGGCTTTGCCCCGTTGCTGAAAAAGCATTTACTGAAACCATCAATCTCAGTATGAGTGAATTCTACACAGATCAGGATATCGAAGACATGGCAACAGCCATTGAAAAAGTTGCTAAAGCGTTCCTTAAATAACAAATCTCCGGGTTGCATGGTGCTGCCATGTAACCTGTCTTTTTCTCACAGGTGAACAATGAGTTATTACGACAAGCACACTGTATATTTTGGAGATCTTCATAATCACTGTGACATATCTTATGGAAAAGGTTCCCTTCAAGACGCATTTTTTAACGCAAAACAAAACCTTGATTTTTGTTCCGTAACCGGCCATGCTGATTGGCCGGATCTTCCAGATTGCAGTGAACGTTCCCAGTCAATCAAAAACTACCATCACGATGGATTTGACAAATTAAAAAGGGGCTGGAAGGAAACCACAAAATATGTCAAGTCCCAAAACATTGACGGTGAATTTATTTCATTTCTTGGATTTGAAATACACTCCAGGACATTTGGCGACTACACTATTGTCTACAAAAACCTTGATGGAGAAATTATCCATGGAAAAAATGTTCCTGCACTCAAGAAGGTTCTGAAAACCATTCAGGATAGTGGCAATGATGGAATTGCTTTTCCACACCACATTTCATACATAAAAGGTGGCAGAGGCATTAACTGGAGCGCCTTCACAGAGCCTTTCACTCCAATAGTTGAGATTTTCTCGTCCCACGGTGGGTCAGAAACTGACCCGTGCACACGTCCTCCAATGGGTGTCCTAGGGCCCTCAGACTGGGGAAGTTGTATGCAATATGGACTTTCTAAAGGCAACATCTTCGGAGTCGTCGCAAATACTGATCATCATCACGCACACCCCGGTAGCTATGGTCATGGAAAAACAGGAGTCTGGGCCAAAGATCTGACGCGAGAATCGCTCTGGAATGCTATCCAACAACGCAGAACCTATGCTCTCACAGGAGACACAATACAACTCGAATTCTCCATTAATGACTCACCCATGGGATCAGTGATTCCACCTGCCGACAAATATTCCATTTCTGGTAAAGTTGTTGGTGGTGCAGCAATTGATTATGTTGATATTATTAAAAATAATAGATTGCTAAAACGATTTTCACCTTGTGATTTCCAAACAGATGCCCCCACTAAAACAATACGTACTAAACTCTATCTCGAAATGGGCTGGGGCCATGACTATGACTACTGTCACTGGCTTGCTGAATTCGGTATCTCTGAGGGAAAAATCATTGGGGTCGAGCCAAGGTTCAGAGGAATGGCAAAATTTTCCTCACATTTGGCACTGGAAGGTAAATCGAAGGAGAAAATTTTATCTAACTGGAAATATATAGATGATAAAACAATATTTGTAGAAGCAGAAACTTGGGGAAATCCGAGTTATGAAACAAATACCTGTCAGGGAATTTGCATAGAAGTTGATTTGCCACTTTCTGCCGATGTAACTTTAAACATCAACGGAATGCAAAAAACCATTGCCTTAAAGAGATTATTTGAAGGCTCAAAATCTGAAATGCTGGGTGATGAAATGGAATTTCCCGCCTGGAAACTCCACAAGGCTCCCCTACCACACGAATATAATTGGAAGCTGTATTTTGAGGACTATTCTGAAAACAACTCCGACACTGATTTTTACTACATTAAAGTCAGACAGATTAACGACCAGTGGGCATGGAGTTCCCCAATTTTTATCAGGGGAGAAGCATAATTATTTTTAGTGCCTTACGTCTTAAAAGCTGTCTTAAAAAACAGGTAAGCGAGGTACGAGACTCCGAGAATCTGTGAGACAGTTTTAAAGCAAGATAGTTAAAAATACCACCAAGGCACTTACTTGCGGTTTACCGCGTTAGATTATATGGTTGACACAAGTAATAATTTCAAGAATCTGTCGACCATATAATCCTACAGCTCTTGATTGCTACATTCTACGCTCTTAGAGTGCTGATCTCATAGGTGAAGAACAAAAAATCTACGCATTTTTTCCCACAGTAGTGTACCCGGAAGGTGGTGGCCAATGGCCGCCACGTTGGTTATAAAGACTGCAATCATTCTTTTTAACAAATGTTACATCATCAAGTCCTTTAAGCACTATACCATCATCACTCCATTCAGTATCTTTATTGTAAAAATTACTGATCAGAAACTCCGTTAATCTTTTTTCTACTGCCATATGCTCTTTTTCACCTGCGAGATTGGTGAGTTCCTTGGGGTCATTTTGCAAATCAAACAATTGTATATAATTTCCCACAGGATAATAAATAAGCTTGTACCTTCCATCGTGCGCCATACGGGTCGCTTTGTCGCCTTCCCCCACTTCCCCGTAGAGAATTTCTCTCTTTTCTTCTGCAAATGCAGATATTCCTTCAACTGTATCAGGTATGGGAATATCGCACACTGATAGCAATGTTGGCATAATATCAGCCAGACAAAGAAGTCTGTTATCTACAGTACCACTGTATTTTTCCAGTGGTTTTCCTGAGATAATCAACGGAACATTCGCTGCATTCTCATAAAAAACACGCTTGGCAACCATTCCATGATTAAAAAGCTGATCGCCATGATCACTTGTAAATACTATAATCGTATTATCAAGTAGGCTTTCTTCCCTGAGTGTTCCTATAAGCAACCTAATTTGATGGTCAACCTGGGTACACATTGCATAAAATGCTCTTCTGGCAAAAAGCATTTCTTTTTCTGAATAGTCACTGGCCGAAGCTTTCAGGGCATTAATCGGGAAAATATCATCATTATTCCAGCTACCACGAAATGGCTGATCAATTTCATCCAAACTGTACATATCAAGATAACATTGAAGTGGGACAAGTGGCGGATGTGGAGCGGTATACGATATATAGTAAAAAGAGGGTCTTGTGGGATCTTTTCGCTTTATCGTTTTTATCATTTCACTGGTGGCCCAGTTTGTCGGGTGAACATTTTCGGGTAAATGCCAAGGCCTGGTATTGTATACATTATTACCCATTGCATGGTAATATTCTTGCCCCAGATATCCATGCTCTCCCATCCACAACTGATAATCATCCACTACACCATAATCGTAACGTCCTTCCTCCATAATGAGAGCGTCATCAAAACCGATACGATCTCTTTGAGGATACACATGCAATTTTCCAACTGCATAGGCCTGATACCCTGCGTCCCTGAAACTCTGTGCCAACGTTGGAACATCAGGCATTTCCATGGTATTCGTAAAGACTCTATCACCATGTGTTTTAGGTGTAGTTCCAGTCATTAATGATCTTCTTGCCGGAATACACACTGGACACTCTGAATAGCAGTTCGTGAATCTAATCCCGGCGCTGGCAATCTTATCAAGAGATGGTGTCATCACCACCGAATGACCGGACACACCAAGAAGGTCTGCAAACCAGTGATCTGTGCTAATCATCATGACATTGGGTTGCTTATCCATATTGTTTATCCATTTAATTATTTTGTGTGTGATCCGTAAGCCCTAAGAAAAAAGCACCATCATTTTTTAAGCATAGTCGCTTTACGAAGACGATGTGCCCAAATAAGAGAAACCACGGCCAACACCAGAAATGTCAAAGATATTGGACGTTGGACGAGCGGCAGTAAGCTTCCTTCCGATGCCAGCATCTTCCTGAAATTAGCTTCCAGAAGTGGGCCAAGTACTATTCCCAAAACGAGAGGTGGAAGAGGATAACGAAACCGTTCCAGCACATATCCCATCAGCCCGAATGCAAACATGACTCCTACATCAAAAATACGATTGTTTAAAGAGTAGACCCCTGCAACGCAAAGTATCAGCAGAATAGGTTGCATATAATATTTGGGAATATTCACAACTTTCACCAAATATCGGACAGATAAAAATAGCACAAGCATCATTATAAAACTTGAAAAGAATAATGAAAAGTAAATACCATACAATACTTCAGGGTTATTAATGAAAAGCTGTGGCCCCGGTTGAAGACCATGGATCATCAAGCCACCAAGGAGTACTGCAGATGTGGGATCACCTGGTATACCCAGCGTAAGAGCAATAATAAGTCCGCCGCCTATAGTTGCATTGTTAGCAGTTTCTGATGCAATTACTCCTTCAACTGCACCCTTTCCAAACTTTTCAGGAGCTTTAGAGGCATTACGAGCCTGTGCATACGATATAAGAGCAGCCGGGCCACCACCCATTGCAGGCATAACCCCAACCCAGGTACCAATCAATCCTGAACGGAAATAGTTGAACAGGTTTCGTTTAATTTCTTTTCGTTTTGGTAATATTCCTCCCATGGCAACAATATCATGTTGGGAAGAGGACATCTGTCGATTGGAATCTTTTAGCATTTGAGAAATAGCAAATAATCCTATCAGGGCGGGCAATAATCCAATCCCTCCTTCCATACTCGGAATGCCAAAGCTAAAGCGTGGTAATCCATCCACTGGTGTAAGGCCAACAGTAGCTGCCAACATGCCCAATACAGCGGTTATAATTCCTCTGGAAGGTGTTGAACCGGTTATTGCGGCTACTGTAGTCAGCGCAAAAATACATACCGCTGTATACTCAGCAAAGTGAAATCTAAGCGCAAAAGAAGCTAAAATTGGAGCAAATGTAATAAGACAAACGCCACTTATGACGGTACCTGCAAAATTAGCTACGATAGCGTTGCCTATGGCCTTTCCAGCCTGCCCTTTCTGGGTCATGGGAAACCCATCCAACAGAGTAGCCATGGAGGCTGGAGTGCCAGGCATTCTAATAAGAATCGCCGTAACAAATCCTCCTGACATTCCTCCTACATAAACCGCTATCAGAAGGCTCAAGCCAACTTCCGGAGTCATGGTGTATGTTATTGGAATTAACAAAGCTACAGCCAGTGTAGGGCCAAGACCCGGAGTTATACCAACCAGCAGCCCTCCAATTACTCCAATTGTTAAAAATAAGAGTATTTGCAGCTGGAGTACATTTTGCAAAGATGATAATATTATCGAGTAATCAAAAGACATTTTAGCGAAGCTCCTCCTTACCGGCAAATAAAGTTATTCAAAAATTCCCCTGGGCATATATACGCCCATACCAAGCTCAAAAATAAGATAAGCGACAAAGGTTCCACCCACAGCCAAAATAAAAGCGGTAATAACTGTGTGCTTGTTAAAAGGGCGCAGCCAGATACTATAGAAACATGCTGCTATTGGTGTCAGTAAATAGAACCCAACAATGTCGAGTAAAAAAACATAACTGATTGCTCCAAAAAAAAGAATTATGCCTCTTTTTTGAATAGGTTCAGAAACATCATTTCCAATGTTACCTTTAATTATATGCGCAACACTGCATAAAGCCAGAATAGCCAAAAGAACTCTCGGCCAAAAAGCCATCCCCAGAGTATCCCAATCAAATGTTCTAAAATAGAACGTCCTCCAAAAAAGCCCTCCGCCTATCAGCAACAGAAAAATTCCAAGCCAGCGATCCTGATTTGTTTCCTTTAATTCGTCACTATCTTTTTTGCTATTCGAGTTTTCCATAAATACATTCACCACAGTGATCTCAAAGTGTATCTGCAAATAAAGAAAGAGCCTCAAAAAGACTCTTTCTTTATTTTATTATGGTGCCTTTCTGTGGTATTGTTAGAAACCGAGTTCTGCACCCATTTTCATGGTCGAATCATATTCTTTTTCAATTATCTTCTTGAAACTGCCTGCTGGAGAAAATTGATAATCAAATTTGATTTTTTGCATGAACTCTATAAATTTGGGGTCATTTCCTATTTCCTTGGCTGCCTGCGCTAAAATTTCAACCTTTTCAGCAGAAATCCCTTTTGGAGCACCAAATCCGTAAAACAGACCGGCAGTTATATCAAAGCCCTGTTCTTTAGCGGTGGGAACGTCAGGCATAAAACTGAGACGCTCATCACTAAGCACTGCAAGAACACGTAACTGCCCTGATGCCTGTTGAGCTGCAATCCCTGATATGGGCTCAATAAGAGCATCAACATGTCCTCCCAAAACCGCTGCTTTCTTATCTGCACCACCGCCAGCATTGACAAGTTTAAGGTCAACACCTAAACCCTTTTCTACTTTAGCGGCAACAAATTGGGAAGGAGTTCCTACTCCCATAGCCAAACCAATCTGACCAGGATTCTTTTTTGCAGCCTCATAATATTCCTTGAGGTTTTTATAAGGGCCATCACCTTTGGCTGTAACCGTCAAAGTTACAAAACCAATGTTTGCCACAGGAACAAAGTCGTCAATACTGATATTGGCAGATTTAGTAGCTTCTTTAACCATCATTGAGTTTGTCAATTGTGTAATTGTGTACCCATCTGGTTTTGCTTTTGCTGCCTGAGTCCAACCAATTGCACCACCGGCACCCGGCACATTAACAACAGCAATTTTTTCTCCCAATACTTTTTCCATAGCCATCGCTGCAGGACGCATAATTGTATCGGAACCGCCACCTGGCTTATAAGGAATAATGAGTTTGATCGTTTTGCTGGGATACTCTTTTGCCTCAACTGTGGCCAACGAAACGTGCAACATACTGCACAGACTGAAACTGACAGCAGTAAACAATAAGCATGATTTTTTTAGCATTTTCCCCTCCTATTTTGGGATTAGGCTTGTTTGATAAAAGTGACAAATCGACAAGAAACTGCAATATCCCCCGCCAACTTAAATGACAGAATATTCTGTCAACAAATAAACATGATCACATTGTGTATATAGGGTATCGGCCACCATGTCAACACTTTTATTCTCTCAACGAATTATCACTAACCCCCTTACAGAAACCGTAAAAAGAACAGCGCACCACCACAACTCTACCCACTACAGTCACACCGCCCCAGAGTTAATCTAGTTTTGTGCTTGACTAATAGAAAAACAACTGTATGCTACAATGACACTTTATTTACTCAACAAATTTACGGCCTCTGTCCATTGTTGCGAAAAATCGTACTTCACACCAGACTAAGAGGATGTCCAGAGATAGTCACTTCGTTCAAAATAGAAGAATTTTCTAAAAATAATCGCAGGCATATGTGTGATATTACGAGCATTATTATTTTACAATTATGAAGAGTTTGGGTGGAAGGGCATTCCCGGACAGCCTCCTTGACCATACAGCTAACCATGGACAAGTAGATTAAAATCAATAATTATCAAAAAGCATAAAATACATGAACACTCTCAACATAAAACCAACCGATAGCTGTCGATATGATATTGTTGCATTTGGAGAAGTCATGCTCCGTCTCGATCCTGGGGATGGAAGAATTCACACCTCTTCACAATTCAGTGCCTGGGAAGCTGGTGGAGAATACAATGTCGCAAGGGGACTCAGCAAATGTTTTGGGTTGCAAAGTACTATTGTAACGTCTCTTGTCAAAAATTCCATCGGTAAACTAATAGAAGGAATGATTATGCAGGGAGGCGTTGACACTTCACACATTTCCTGGAATCAGTTCGATAAAATCGGCAGACTTTCCAGAAATGGAATTTATTTTGCCGAAAGAGGTTTTGGAATTAGGGGCGCACTCGGAGTAATGGATAGAGGACATACTGCAATTTCACAACTTACAAAAAACACTATTGACTGGGAAACAATTTTCGGTCAACAGGGTGCACGATGCTTCCACACCGGCGGCATCATGGCCGGTCTTTCAGACTCGATGCCCGATGTGATAGAAGAGGCTATGATTTCCGCAAAAAAACATGGTGTCACAATCTCTTATGATCTGAACTTCAGGCCTTCTCTGTGGGAAAACCGTGGGGGATTATCAAAGGCTAGAGAAGTAAACAGCAGGTTGGCAAAACACGCCGACATCCTCTTGGGTTTCGGAGTAGGAGCTGATCTAAACAGTAATATCAGCCACAGCAATTATGACCCCAGACATATGAATTCCTCAGAAATCAAGGAAGCAATGCTTCACGCTGCAAATGAATTCCCAAATATTAAACTTTTTTCATCTACCTTAAGAAATGTGAAGAGTGCCAGCGTGAATGACTTTGGTGGAATCTGCTGGGTAGATGGATGTTTTTATGAAAGCCCATCCATAAAAAACATACAAGTTCTTGACCGTATTGGCAGTGGAGACAGTTTTGCAGCGGGGCTTCTTTATGGATTGTTAACTGAAAAGTCCCCGCAGACTGCCCTGAATTATGGCGTCGCACACGGAGCCCTTACCATGACTACTCCTGGGGATAACTCAATGGCATCACTTGAAGAAGTTGAACAATTGGCTGTTAAACGGGATAGCAGTATTACCAGATAATCACGTGATGGATTCGTAAAAACTCTTCATCCTCTTTGTTGCAAATAATCACCTGACCTTACCTTTCAAGGATGACATACACAAAAAAAACAATGCCTCGCAAGATTCTAAACAGCGTTCTCATCAAACCATCAGGGCCTGATTGTAATTTGTCCTGTAGCTACTGTTTCTACAAAAAGAAACTCTCTCTATTTAGCAAAACAGATCATCGCATGCCCACTGCCCTGTTAGACAACCTAACGCAACAAATAATGGAACAGAGTGGAGATTATGCCTCATTTGCCTGGCAAGGTGGTGAGCCGACACTGATGGGTATTGATTTTTACAAAAAGGCAGTGGAATACCAGAATAAATACAAAAGATCTAACCAAAAATGCAACAATGGGTTCCAGACCAATGGGACTTTAATCAATAAATCCTGGTCAGAGTTCCTTTCAAAATCCAACTTCCTTGTTGGACTCTCCCTGGATGGCCCCGAACATATCCATGATCACTACCGAACAAACATTCTCGGCAATGGTTCCTGGGAAAAAGTCATAAGGGCACGGGACATTTTACTTGATCATAATGTCCAGACAAATGCATTAATTGTCGTGAATAATTATTCGGTTCAGTTTCCTGAGGAAATATATATGTTTCATAAAAATTGCGGACTCCGGCACATGCAATTTATCCCCTGCATCGAATACGACCCAGACAGAAGCAACAAAACAGCCTCATATACTGTTAAAGCAGATGAATACGGTAAGTTCCTCATTACCCTCTTCAAACTTTGGTACAACGATTTTAAACAGGGGTGCCCCAGCACTTATGTAAGATGGTTTGACTCTCTATTCTATTCCTACGTTGACCACCCTGCACCAGAATGCACTTTATCTGAGGAATGTGGAAAGTATGTCGTCGTTGAACATAATGGGGATGTTTACTCTTGTGATTTTTTTGTGGAACCTGACTGGAAGCTGGGAAACATAAAAACCTCAAAAATCACAGACATGCTCCACTCCAACAAACAATTACAATTTGGTCATATCAAAAAATGCCTGCCACCTGAATGCCTGCTGTGCCCTTGGTTGTCGCATTGTAACTGTGGTTGCCCCAAGGACAGAATAACAGATAACAACGAGCAAGGTTCCAACCAACTTTGCCAGGCATTTCAGAAATTCTTTGAATACGCTGATCCAATCTACAAAAACATAGCTGCACAATGGGAAAAAAATCAGACTAATAGTGTAACACCACAAAGTACTTCCCAAATAAGTCAACTGACCGGACGCAATACCCTTTGTCCATGTGGAAGTAAAAAAAAGTTCAAGAAATGTTGTGGAGTAATTGAAAAATAATACTCAATTCAAAAAGGACATACCATGGAACGTTTAAATGCTCAAAGCTCTTTTGAAGGAAAAAGAAATACCAGTCAACTCAAACAAACTATCATGCAATTTGGAGAAGGAAATTTTCTGCGTGCTTTTGTTGATTGGATGATTAACGAACTGAATAAAAAAGATATTTACAAAGGATCATGCGTCCTGGTTCAACCGATTGAACAGGGAATGGTGTCATGGTTGCAGGAACAGGACTATCTCTACAATCTACTGTTACGTGGCGTTGAAAATGGCGAAGTGAAAAATGAACAGGAAGTTATTCAATCAATTAGTCACGGCATTAATCCATACAGCGACTGGTCTGAGTTAATCACATATGCAACAAAGGAAGAGATGCGCTTCGTTGTCTCTAACACCACTGAAGCCGGTATTACTTTTTCGGAAGAAGAATATATCCCAGGTCAAACTCCAAACACTTTTCCGGCCAAAATAACAGCCTGTCTTTTTGAACGATTTAAGACATATAACGGTGCCACGGACAAAGGATTCGTCTTTCTTCCTTGTGAGCTGATAGATCGAAATGGTGACAAACTTAAAACTGCTGTCTTGCAGTATTGTGAGTTATGGAATCTGGGGGAAGATTTTCGTTCCTGGGTAAATGAAGCGAACACTTTCTGCAATACTCTGGTTGACAGAATCGTTCCCGGTTACCCAAGAGCTGAAGCAGAAGCTCTTTGTAAAAATTTTGGTTACGAGGATAAACTTATTGTAACAGGTGAGTATTTTCATCTCTGGGTTATCGAAGCTCCTGATTTTGTTAAAAACGAATTACCTTTCCACAAAGCCGGATTAAATGTTGTGTGGACAAATGACATGGAACCATATCGAACCAGAAAAGTACGTGTTTTAAATGGGGCACATACAGCCGGTACATTAACATCACATCTTGCAGGTCATACATACGTAAAAGAAATGGTGGAAGATTCCGATTGTGGCGACTATGTAAGAAGACTCATTTTTGAAGAAATCCTCCCGACTCTTGACCTTGAACAGAGTGATAAAGAAGCATATGCAAATGCTATTCTTGAACGTTTTGCCAATCCGTTTATCCAGCATGCCCTTCTGAGCATATCACTCAATTCTGTCTCAAAATGGAAAGTACGGTTACTGCCGACACTACAGGATTACATTAGAATAACAGGTGTTTTGCCTAAAAGAATCTGCTTGTCTCTGGCAGCCTTAATCAGATTTTACAAAGCCACAACGAAAAATGGAACTACTGAGGGACAAGTGGACGGTGTCTTCTACACGATACAAGATAAGAAAGAAATACTATTTTTCTTCGAAAATGTATGGCAGAACAACGCCAATGACATACATAAGCTGGTTCAACAAGTATTGGGCAACACTGATTTATGGGATCAGGATCTCAACAAAATTACTGGGTTAACAGATCTTGTAACAGAGGATCTCAAACACATGCTGCACGACTCGACACAGATACAGTAGAAAAGGAAAACAATGGAAAAGACCTTAAAAATACATCCAGACGACAATGTACTTCTAGCATTACAAACCCTGCCGAGCCATGAACATATTTCAACAGTTGATGGAAATTTCACAACACATGAGACAATAGCTTCTGGCCACAAGGTTGCTAATCAAGATATTCGAAAAGGTGACAATGTAACCAAGTTCGGATTTCCCATAGGGCACGCTACAGAAAACATATACAAAGGCTCCCTGGTTAATAGCCATAATCTAAAAACAAATCTTGCTGGAGAATTGCGATACACCTACGAAGCAAACATTACAGAGTTACCACCAGCCAGCATACAAAACATAATGGCCTATGAACGATCCAATGGGGATATTGGAATAAGAAATGATCTATGGGTAATTCCATGTGTTGGTTGCGTGAACAAAACAGCCGAAAAACTTGCCGCTTACGCAGAAGCAAAAGGGGTAAGACAACTTGATAGCGCAATAGCTCTGACTCATCCCTTTGGTTGTTCACAATTGGGTAAAGATCATGTAACAACCCAACAGATATTGGCAGCACTTGTCAACCACCCTAACGCAGGCGGTGTTCTCGTAGTTTCCTTAGGTTGCGAAAATAACACATTGGAAAGTTTCAAAAAACAAATAGGGGATTATGATGAGAACAGGGTAAAGTTTATGATTACCCAGAAAGAGTACGACGAGTTGGAAACCGGAAAAAAACTAATCGATGAACTTTGTGAAAACATGAAAAAGGATACAAGAAGTCCCGTTTCATTCTCAAAGATTAAAATTGGCTTAAAATGCGGAGCATCGGACGGCTTTTCAGGTGTAACAGCCAACCCTTTACTTGGTGCTTTTTCCGATCATATTTGTGCCGCCGGAGCAACAAGCATTTTGACTGAAGTACCTGAGATGTTTGGTGCAGAGCAATTACTGATGGAGAGATGTATAAGTGAAGGTGTATTTGATAAATGTGTGAAAATGATTAATGATTTCAAAGAATATTTTATCAGTCACAAACAGCAAATTTATGAAAACCCATCACCAGGCAATAAAAAAGGCGGTATCACAACGCTAGAGGAAAAATCACTGGGATGTACCCAAAAAGGTGGTATTTCCAAGGTGGTTGATGTTCTTCCTTATGCCGGGAAAGTCAAAACCTCTGGATTAAATTTACTATCAGGGCCTGGCAACGACATCGTCGCCGTTACCGCGTTAGCAGCCGCTGGCGCACATATTGTATTATTCACTACAGGTAGAGGGACTCCTCTGGGAGGGCCTATTCCAACTGTGAAAATATCCACGAACACACAACTATCCCAGAACAAGAAAAACTGGATTGATTTTAATGCAGGTAGCTTCCTGGAAGGTGTAACTATGGATGCCCTGTTAGAAGAATTCATTCAATTTCTTGTTCCTTGTATAAATGGAAAAAAATGTTTGGCAGAAAAAAACAGCTACCAGGAAATAAGTATCTTCAAAGATGGTATCACTCTATAATTGTATGGTTTTCTGAAAAACATGTTAGAGGATTCTCAATAACGTTTCAAGAACTACAAACATCGTAATTTGATCAACAATACAGTGAACATCACATAACACATTGCATTTCACAGCACATCTGGAGAAAACAAATGACAATTAAAGTAGGAATAAACGGTTTTGGCCGTATCGGTA
>JAOZTO010000018.1 GCA_029942265.1 Desulfocapsa sp. | reverse complement strand
AACGACTCAACGCAGATTCACTTTCGGATCGCTAGAGCTTGATGCAGGGATTGGTCTGCTGGCTATGCTCATCGGGCTACTTGTTATGAGTGAAGTCCTGCTTCAGATGGAAGAGGGCTGGAAGGATGTTAAGGGCAGAGGGTTGAAGCAATCTAAAGATCCGGCTGACCAGCGGGTATCTTGGAAAGAATATAAGAGTTGTATTGGTACAATTTTCAAATCAAGTTGTCTTGGTTCCTTTTGTGGCGCTCTGCCGGGCGTTGGCAGTGTTACTGCGGCATTTATCGGATACGATCAGGCCAAAAAATTCTCCAAAAACCCTGATGAATTCGGTAAAGGATCGTTACAAGGAATCGCTGCACCGGAAGCTGCCAACAATGCAGTGTGTGGAACCAGTCTTATTCCGCTCATTACACTTGGAATTCCAGGAGCATTATCAGCAGCTGTTATTATGGGTGCGTTTATGATCCATGGCCTGTCGCCAGGGCCTATGCTTATGCAGGAAAACCCTGCCACTATTTATGGATTGTTCATGATTTTAATCGTTTCTGATTTTTTCATGCTCTTTATTCCCTTGCCGTTGATGAAGATAGGCCAGTGGGTTATTTCAATTCCACGTTCGTACCTGTTTCCCATTATTCTTGTTCTGTGCAGTATTGGTGCTTATGGCACACATCAGAGTCTGTTTGAGGTTAAGGTGATGGTGTTGTTTGGAATAGTTGGCTATTTCCTGAAAAAATGGGGGCTTAGTCCAGCGTCTCTTCTGATAGCATTCATTTTAGGGCCGATGATAGAAGTGTATCTTCGTCAGGCGTTAAAAATATCAGGCGGAGATCCAACAGTTTTTGTGACGAAACCGATTGCCGGTTTTTTCTTTTTACTGACCATAGCTGCAATCTCATGGTCCATATACAAGAATGTTAAAAATAGAAATATCACTACGAAGGAGTAAATTTATGTACCATATAATTGAAACAGATGTTGTTGTAATCGGCGCAGGTGCTGCTGGAACAATGGCGGCGATCAAAGCACGGGAAGCAGACGCAAATATAAAAATCACTGTGCTTGATAAAAGTATCATGGATACCAGTGGCGGCGCCGGACGGGGTATGGATGCACTCAACACCATGTCTGTCCCCCCTTACAGTTATCCGGAAGACGTTGTAGAACACACGACAAAAGTGACCGAAGGCATTCTTGACCAGAGTGTTTCTTATGAGTTTGGAAAACGCTGTCCACAACTGCTAAAGGATCTTGAAAAAATCATGGATAGAGAAAAAGGCAGTCTTTTTCCTGTGGATGAAGATGGGAATTATCAGCTGTTTTATCTGCATCCTATTCAAAAACCACTTCTGTTGCCTATGGATGGCGAAGAGATGAAGCGGGCATTGGCAAAAGCTGTGCGGGATACTGGAGCTACAATTTATAATCGTACAGCTGCCTTACAGATAATTAGTGAAAATAATGCGGTAAAAGGAGTTTTTGCGTTCAATCACCGCAATGGAGAATATTACTATTTCAAAACACAAAGTGTCTGTCTGACCACTGGTTGTGCTTCACGTATGGGACTTGCCAGTTCAGGGTATCTTGTCGGGTGCTATGAATTTCCAGGAAATGCTGGTGATGGTTATTATATGGCCTATCAAGCTGGAGCTGAACTTGTGAATATGGAATGTTTCCAGGCAAACTCTCTTATTAAAGATCATCAGGGGCCAGGTTGTGGGTATGTTGCAGTGCCAAGAGGTGCATATGGAACAGACAGAAACGGTGATTCCACATGGTCGCATGGTTATTCATCCGGTGACAGTAAAATGGGTGCATGGAAAGCCTTTGCAGAAGGACGAGGTCCCACACATCTGAAAATGAGTCATCTTCCTGAAGACTCGATCAAAGTTATTGAAAAAATCCTATGGGGTAACGAACGAACCAGCAGGAAAATATTCCATCAGAACAGAGGCCAGGACTATCGGGATGGTGATGCTATCGAGCTTGCTTTTTCTGAAGAGATTGGCGTTTGCGGAGGACATAGCTCGTCTGGTGTACTGGCAGACAAAAACGGTGCGTCAAGCGTTAAGGGGCTTTACGTTGCTGGTGATGTTGATGGTGGTTTACCTCATTCGTATCTCGGTGGTGCATTGGTCATGGGAGGGCTGATTGGTGAAAATGCGGTTGAATATGCCCGTAATTGTGACGAAAATGCGGAGTATAAAGGGCTGCACAAATGGATAAGTGATGAAATCAATACCTTCGAAGAGCCTCTTAGAAGGGATAACGGGCTTCCAACTGATCAGGTTGAATACAAGGCAAGGACACGAGTTCAGTATTATATGAAGCCGCCTAAAAACCCAGAATTTCTAAATATCGCCCAGTGGTGGATGGAGAGAATCAAAAAAGAGGATATGCCGCGTATCAAAGCTGTTGATTACCATGATCTTTTGAAAACCTATGAAATCAAGTGTATCTTGACTGTTGGTGAAATGATGGCTCGTTCAAGCCTCTTTCGTACTGAAAGCAGGTGGGGATTTCAGCATTGGCGTATCGATATTCCAGAAAACAAACCGGAATGGGATGGACAATGGGTGGTGATTAAGAAGGAAGGGGATTCCATGGTACTCTCCAAAAGGAAGGTACCTGAGTTGCAATGGGATTACCCAACTAAGATGGAATACAAATACCCAGAGGTATCTTTTGATGTTGGAACGCCATTCAAGAAAGAAGCAAATTGGGTGAACCCAAAAGAGGACAAATGGATGAGTGACACGCTTGCAAAGCAAGGTATGGAAACACCCAGAAGATTTATGCCAGGTAAGGAGAAATAAATGAGCCCTTTTAATATGAATGCGATAGAAAAATCAAATTACGAGTGGATTACCGTTGACCCTGATCGGTGTAATAAATGCGGTATCTGCGCAGAATACTGCCCCATGGATGTTCTGGCCATGGATAGCAAAGGATATCCGTATATGAAGTACAGGGATGATTGCTGGTATTGCGATGTGTGTACTTTCTTCTGTTCACGAAAAGCCATAACAATGAATGATCTTCCATATTTGATCAGTTGATGCCGATAAATAGTAAGTAGTCTGATATGAGCAGAAAAGTTTTCGTCTGGTAGTGGTCATTTATGTTTTGGGGGTTCTTCCACAGGCCCCCTTTTAGTTGGTTAACACGAGATGTACATTTTTACATTTGACAAAATATACATTGTGGCTATAATCTGAGATATGGAGGTTCTAAATATGCCAGCTGCAAAAAGACTTGTTGTCGAAATGTCTGAATCACAACACCAAGCAATCAAAGCAAAAGCTCTGCTTCGAGGGATTTCTATGCGCGATTACGTATTGGAAAAACTGAATGACGATTCTCTCAACAATGAATACGACATGGAAGATGTAACTAGTTCAATCGTTGAAGCTTTGAGAGAGGTTGGAAATTACAAAAACGGAAAGCAAGAACTCCACTCTGCCCGAGACGTTCTTTCTAGTCTTAACGATTAACCTCAATGTACAACGTCAAAACAACAGATGTTTTTATCAAAAATATCAAGAAACTCTCAAAAAAATACCGTCGTATTAAAAAAGATTTTTTACCGTTCCTGGAAGAACTCGAGGCAGGTCAATTTATAGGATATCCAATTTCTGGATTTGATAACGAAATCTATAAGGTTCGTGTCCCCTCTTCTGATCAACAAAAAGGGAAAAGTAGGGGCTTTAGACTTATTTACTATACGATCTTAGAAAATAAAGAAATTATCTTACTAACGATGTATGCCAAAGCAAAACAAAGCAATATCCAAAAGAATGAAATCCAGAAAATCCTTGACCAACTATAAGACGCCCACTTTTTTTATTGAAACTTTAGTTTCGATGGTAGCATTTATTTTTAGAAAATTCTTCAATTTCGAACAAAATGCCTATTCTCGGACAATATCCTAGATATTAACAGATTCGGCATAATATTAACGTCAGACACTATTAAAACGGGAGAAACTCCATGGAGATGTCCTTGAACCAAAACACACCTAAGAATGCAAAATGGTTGAAATCGTTGCGCTTCAGTATGTCCTTTTGTGCTCTTGCGCTGTGCGCACTGCCGCAATATGCTGTTGCAGATCCTTTGCAGGATTGCATGGTACGAGGATTAAAAACAGCAGAACGTGACACAACCATAGCAGATTTGCAACTACAGTGTGAAAAGCAGCTCACGTCCTTCACCATTGCAAAAGATGGCAAGGAAGTACCGGTAGTCACTGCCCGTATTCAGGAAGATAGAGAGCATGTACTACAACCATTTACATTAATGGCACACAGGCCGAATTATTTGCTTGGTGCGGTTAATAACAGTGCCGGTTTTAACTCAGAACCGTTCAGGGCGGCTTTTAATGAACCGGATTTGAGCTGGGGAGATACGGAAGTCCAGTTTCAACTAAGTATCAAATTTCCCCTGTTAGTTGATTTATTCAATGATACCATGGATATTTATGCCGCTTACACGCAACGTGCGTTCTGGCAGGTGTATCATTCCAGCGGTTCGGCTCAGTTTCGTGAAAATAATTATGAGCCGGAAGTTTGGGTACAATTCACCCCGGACTGGGAATTATTTGGATTTCGGAACGCATCGAATTCTATCGGTCTTGTTCACCAGTCCAATGGGCGTGGTGGAACGCTTGAACGTAGCTGGAACCGTGTGTTTGCCTGGTTCACTGTTGAGCGTGAAGACTTAGCTCTTAGTTTCAGACCATGGTACCGAATACCGGAAAACAGCAGTGATGACGATAATCCTGATATTACAGACTATTTGGGACATTTTGAGCTATATGCCAGCTATAAATGGAAAGAGCATGTGTTCAGCATAATGTCACGAAATAATCTTGAATCAGGTTTTGAAAAAGGTGCCCTTGAACTTAGTTGGAGCATCCCACTTGGTGATTGGCCATATCTTAAAGGATATGTTCAGTATTTCACCGGTTATGGACGTGATTTGATTGATTATAACAACTATTCAAATACCATCGGTGTTGGTATTTCCCTAACTGATTGGTTGTAAGAGCCCGGTAAGAAATCACATGGAGAATTTTCTCCTTAGCCATGGGCTTCCAGCTCTTTTTTTTCTAAGTTTGCTGGCCGCAACCCTGGTTCCTCTTGGATCGGAATGGCTCTTGGTTGCCCTTATTGTTAAGGGAGGTTCTTCACCAACAGAGCTGGTTCTTGTTGCAACCCTTGGCAATGTCCTTGGAGCCTGTATTACCTACGGAATTGGAGTGTGGGGATCAGGGTTTTTCATGGAAAAACTCTTACGAATAGATCCAAAGCAAACAGCCAGAGCAATGAAGATGTATCAGCGTTATGGTGCTGTGTCACTTCTTTTTGCTTGGCTTCCAATCATTGGAGATCCCTTGTGTCTGGCTGCAGGCATCCTGCGTCTACAGCCACTGCTTTTCCTTCTTCTTGTTTCTCTTGGTAAATTGGCACGGTATGTTTTTATTGCCATGGCCACAGGTGTGTATATGTGATTTCCCCGTTCAATGTAAGATGTGGGGGCGAAAGTATAGTGGGTGATGGAAGTATTTTTTCCTTCACCCTTCCGGTTATTACCCCACAAAACTCCCAAGTTTGATCCGCTGAGCATCCATGATTTCTTTTTCACGAGAACCTGAAATAACCACATCGGAATTTGGAACAAAGTCGAGATCTTCATTGCCACGATCATAGGGAACAGCATTCAGGATTGTTTTCATGGCGTTAAGACGTGCTTCATGTTTATTGTTGGAGCGAATAATTGTCCATGGAGCAATGTTCGTATGGGTTTTTTTCAGCATTTCATATTTCTGGTTGGTGAAATCGTCCCATCTATCCTGTGCCTGAACATCAATTTCAGAGAGTTTCCATTGCCTTAGCGGATCTGTTTTTCGCCTGCTGAAACGTTTGGCCTGTTCTTCTTTAGTGACCGAGAAGTAGAGCTTCACAAGTATAGTTTCCTGGCGAACCAGGTCTTTTTCAAAACCAACCACACCCCGCATGAAATTTTTATATTCTTCAGGTGTGCAAAATCCAAAAACCGGCTCTACAACAGCACGATTGTACCAACTTCGATCAAAGAGAACAACCTCACCACCACGAGGGAGCTGAGCTGTGTATTTTTGGAAAAACCATTGAGATTTTTCTGCATCATTTGGTTTTGCCATGGCCACAACCCGGTAATGTTTTTCGTTCATGTAACGTGTTACCCGGCGGATGGTACCGCCTTTTCCAGCTGCATCACGACCCTCAAATAAAATAATCATTCTGCGGTTGTTATTTTCCAGGCATTTTTGCATTCTGATTAATTCGGCCTGATAGGGCTTAAGCGCCTCTTCTCTGTGAAAACGGCGTAAGGCTTTTTTCTGAAATTTATTGAGACGTGGGCCACCTTTTTGTAGTTCCCCGTATTCCTCCAGCAGATCTTTCAGGATAATACCTTTCTTTTTAAGGCGAATAATCTTGGGGTTTTTTGTTTTTGGTACAGGTATTTTTATTTTTGCCTTAGAAACCTTAAGTTTTTTCTTTTTTACAGGTGGTTTTTGTACATTGGCAGAAGGTTTGTTTTGTGCTTTGGCTGCTGTTTTTACAGGCACTTTTTGAACTGGTTTGCTAGTTGTTGCCTTTGGTACCGCAGGTTTTTTTACTGTTGGTTTTGTTTTTTTTGTTGCCATAACTCCTCTCCTCCTGATCTTACAATTTAGTGGTTTGGCCTATTATAAACCCAACCTGAATATTATATAAATGACAGACTCGTAAAAAGTCTGAATTTTGGATGGATTTGTAAAAAACTTCATATTCGAGGCACGGAAATTTTCAATTATCTCGGCGTACTAAAGTACATCGTAATGATTGGAAATTTGCAGCAACGAAGCAGATGGAGAGTTTTCACGACGCCATCAGTAATTATTATCCACTAAAAACACTCTTGAGTCAATGCGTAAAAAACAGTTTCACGGTAATCCATATCAATGATGGTCGTTAGCGGTGTCCCGCAGAGCAATAGTATGCTTCAAATATCCAAATGAACAAATATGAACTACATCTGAACAACAACAGTTCAATGTTATGCCAATTATCGGGTACTCGCTGAATAGTCACAAAAGGTCAAAATACAAAAAAATACTATTTGTTTTTGTAAAATATGCCGAAGAATTTGATATTAGGGATAAAACATGACGCTAACGTACTGTCAGGATGTGTAGTTTTTTCTGCGCTGTTGTCGTTTCAAAATTTATACACATCATCCGATTTTGATCATTTTATAAAAGGCTTGGAGAGGCCACTACAATTGTGAAAATATGAATCAGAGTATAAGTGAATTACATGCTGTGGAACAATTAATGGGAAATTATCAACCACGTGATTTTCATCGGAATGGCAAGGTGATACACTTGAAAAAACCAAGGATTGTACAAAGAGATGGTCGATATGCATTGTACGATAATGGAATTATATGTGACTGTTATGCTGGTCAGGAGTGGCTCTGCAACACTGATGACGATATCAGCTGGATGGATGCGTCGGCTTGGGCAACGAGTGTAAAAATAAATGGTGGTGGGTGGCAGTTACCCAGTATCAAAGATCTCAATGGGCTTTATAAACGAAATAAAGCTGCTGATTTATTAAGTCCTTTATTTGAAAGGACACCAGGGGATTTTTGGAGTAAAGAAACTATTAATGATGCAGAAGTACTCGGATTTAATTTTGTTCCTGGCAATACATTTCGAACATTTAAAACGATATCTAGGCGATTTCGGGCCATGGCAGTTCGGCCACGACAGCATTACCACAAAAAAGTGATCTGACGTTGGCCGGTATGGACACTGAACAATAGGTTACCTTGAATAATTGCCTTTTCGTCCCAACTCTTTGTTACGAGAATAACTCTATCCTCGTAATATCAGCTATATGTCTGCGTTAAAGTTTGTTTCATCCCTCGATTTGGAACAAAAATGCTAATTATTCAAGGCACCCATTATTATTATTCAATAAAAAGGATTAATAAATCCTATTTTTATACTATCGTATAGATGATGGCGTTGTAAAAACTCTCCATCTGCTTCGTTGCTACATTTTCTATTTAGCCATCTCAAATTTGATCTTTTTACGATTTGATCATGTTTTAGTATTGGCATACTTTGCCCAAATGGAGAAAAAGATGCGAACGGTTTATTGGCTACAATGTGGTTCCTGCGGCGGTGACACCATGAGTTTTCTGGGAATGGAAACTCCGGATATGTTAGAACTATTTCGAGAGCATAATCTGGAAATGCTTTGGCACCCATCGTTTAGCAGTGGGGATTTACTGGAGCAGGAAGAATTGATTAACACCCTGCGAAGCGGTAGGAAAACACTGGATATTCTGATAGTCGAGGGTTTTGTAACCACAGGGCCTGATGGTTCTGGTTTGTATGATACCTATATGGGAGAACCGAAGCTGGCTCTTGTTAAAGATCTGGCACATCGTGCTGCTGTTATTATTGCGGTGGGAACTTGTGCTAGTTTTGGTGGTATAGGCAATATTGGAGAAACAGGAGCCAATGGTCTACAATTTCTTAAGGATGAATGTGGCGGAGTTTTAGGAAAGAGCTTTCGTTCAAGAAGAGATCGACCTGTTATCAATCTTCCGGGGTGTCCTGTTCACCCTGCAATTTTAAAAGATGTCCTTTGCATGATCAGTGAAGGAAAAATGCCCATACTCAACGAGCTACAATGCCCTGAGGAGTGGTACAGTATGCTCGTCCATCAAGGGTGTACCCGAAACGAATACCATGAGTATCGTGTGGAAGAGGACGATTTTGGCGGACGGGGATGTATGTTTTTCCATCTTGGCTGCCAAGGCCCTCTCAGTTACGGCCCTTGCAATAAGGTGCTTTGGAATCAGCGTAATTCAAAAACCAATGCAGGCGTTCCCTGTTTTGGTTGTACACAACCTGATTTTCCAAAGGAACATGCTTTCTTTCATACTCCCAATATTGTTGATGTTCCACTCGAACTCCCCAAAGGTGTGAGTCGTGCCCATTATCTTGCCTACAAAGGAATGGCCGCCGCTGCCGCTCCTGAACGACTGACTAGCAGGAAGAACAGAGTGTAAGTAATTGAAAACTAAAGGCACCCAAAGGATAAATAGCAATGGCAAAAACAATACAAATGGCATTAAATCGTGTTGAAGGTGACCTAGAAGTAAAGGTTATTGTTGATAATGGTGTTGTGACGGATGCCTGGATGATAGGCACCATGTACCGTGGAATTGAGAAGATGATGGTGGGACGTGCTGCCATGGACAGCCTTGTTATAACTCCCAGGGTTTGTGGTATATGCAGTACAAGCCATTTGCTGGCAGCAGCGAGGGCTCTTGAGAATCTTTCCGGTGCGATAGCTCCCTATAACGGTCAACTTATCAGACATCTTGTGCTTGCTGCTGAAAAATTACAAAACGATGTGCGTCATGTTGCGTTGATGTTTGCCGCTGATTTAACAAATAAAAAATATAAGGGAACAAGCCTGCACGAAGAAGCTGTTAGACGATTTGAGCCATTCAGGGGCACATCAGTTATTAAGGTGATCCAGGCAAGCAAGAAGATACCTGAAATTATTGCCATCCTTGGTGGACAGTGGCCACACTCGTCGTTTATTGTGCCGGGTGGACTTACTTCAGAACCAAGTGGGGCTGATTTGCGTCAGTGTCAAATGATTCTCGGTGAATTTCGTCGCTGGTATGAGAAGTCAATTCTCGGCTGTTCCATTGAAAGATGGCAACAGGTGCAGAGTGAAGGACAGCTGGATTTATGGTTAGAGGAAGAACAGGAGCACTCTGAAGGCGATCTCGGATTTCTGATTCGATGTGGCCGTGAATTTGGGTTGGATTTTATGGGCAAGGGATACGACTCTTTTCTTGCTGTACCGGAACATGGTCTCCCAGGCGTTGCATCTGGAGGTGCTGTAACCGGAGGTGTTATTACCGAGGGGAATCACAAGGAATTCTTTGAGAAAGAAATTTCTGAACATATCCGGTTTTCGCAGTATTTGGGTGCCGATAAAAGCTTCCATCCCATGGACAGTGAAGCTCAACCTGTTATTCGTGAAGATTCGGAGAAGTATTCCTGGTGTAAAGCGCCACGTTACGCTGATCAAGCAGTTGAAACAGGCCCACTTGCTGAGCTTATGGTGAATGAAGACAATCTCTTTCAATCGCTGACGTCACAATCAGGCACCTCTGCTCTTACACGTGAGCTGGCACGTCTGACAAGACCGGCTCGTCTGCTGCCATTGATGGATGGCTGGTTTGGCGATATCGATCTGACAGCTCCTTTTTATACTTCGACTGGAGAAATTGTTGATGGATATGGTTTTGGCAGTGTGCAGGCACCTCGCGGGTTTCTTGGCCACTGGTTGCATCTGTCGCATGGTCGTATCGAACATTATCAGATTATTGCTCCCACAACTTGGAATGCGTCTCCCCGTGATGATTCAGGTAACCGTGGAGCCATTGAAGAAGCACTGATTGGAACAGAGGTGATGGATTCCACCAACCCCGTAGAAGTAGGCCATGTAGTACGCAGCTTTGATCTGTGTATGGTGTGTTCTGTGCATGCTGTTAGCAAGAATGGTAAGAGCCTCGGACGTGTTCGTTTTGGTGCTAGTTAATGAACAAAATACTTTGTGCTGGAAATCGTTATTGCCCTGATGACTCTTTTGGGCCACTGGTATATGACCATCTCCTCATGAAATCTCTTCCATCTGATGTGGAAGTGATTGATGGAGGACTTGCCGGTATTGATTTACTGCATCATTTTGAAACGGCCAATCGGGTTGTGGTTGTTGATCGTATCCATGGTTTTGGAGAACCTGACAAAGTCCACACATTGCTATGGGATGAATTTATTCAATGCAACATGGTTGAGTATGGGCATTCGGAAGGATTACAGTATCTTTTATTGTGTCTCCCTGCACTTGGTATTACTCCTCAAGTCGAGGTGATTCTTGTTGGAATGGATGGCTTGGCCGATTCGACAGCAATTGCATCTGGTGCCCGGATGGCTTTGGAGGCATTGAATGGCTAAAAATTGGTTCCCTGATAAAGCATCTTCTCTAAAAAGCAGGGAAGAGTTGCTTGGTGAAAATGCTCTTTTATATAAAGAAGTGCTGGCATCGAGAAAAGCAGCATCAATCACAGCAGACTTGGTGGTTGAGCAGTTTGTCAGAATGGAGAAAATCAACCGTAGTCTCGGGGAAGCCAATACTGTTTTACAGAAAATTTCCACGCTCGATGGCTTAACTGGTATTCCCAATCGTCGCTTTCATGATGGAATTCTGGAACAGGAATGGCGACGTTGCCGTCGCAGTAGGCAACCTCTATCAGTTATTATGGTTGATATTGACTACTTTAAGTTGTTCAACGATTGCTATGGACATCCTGCGGGAGATCGTTGTTTGCAAAGAGTCGCTGAAACATTGCAGATGGTTATACATCGCGCCGCAGATACTGTGGCACGGTATGGTGGTGAAGAGTTTGTATATGTTCTTCCTGAAAGTGACAGACACTCTGCGTATTCCGTTGCCGAAAATGCCAGGATTGAAATTGCACAGCTTCAAATACCCCATGAACAATCCGCTGTAGCCTCTTATATTACTATTAGTATTGGCATCGCAACAATTATTCCAAATAAATTGCTCGATCATAGTAGCCTGGTTCAACATGCTGATAAAGCTTTGTATATGGCTAAGAAAAACGGGCGTAATCGTATAGAAGTATATGCTCCTGAGAGAAAATGATGGGTTTTTTAAAAATTGAAGGTAAGACGTTTTTGCTGTTTGGACTTGCCAATAAAAAGTCAGTAGCCGCAGCCATTGCCAAGGTACTTGTTGAAGAAGGTGCTACTGTTATTCATGTTGTTCGGTCTGAAGAACGTGCTGAAGCGGCACGAAATCTCTTTCCAGAATCGGCTGTCTTTCTTTGTGATGTAGAAGATGAGGCAAATATTATTAGTGTTCGTGATGAAATTGCAGCCCTTGTGAGTGAATCAGAAAGTGGACGTATCGATGGCCTTGTTCACTCCATTGCGTATGCAAATTATTCAGAAGGGTTAAAGCCGTTTCATGGCACCTTGAAACAGGATTTTCTTCAGGCGTTTAACATATCCTGCTTTTCCTTTATTTCCATTTGTAACCATTTTCGTGAGCTGTTAGCAAACGATGCCTCCGTTGTTACTATTTCAATCTCTACAACAAGTATGGCTGCTGAGAATTATGGATATATGGCACCAATTAAAGCAGCGTTGAATTCTTCGATCTGTTTTCTTGCCAAATCATTTTCGTCATTTTCAGATGTACGCTTTAATGCGGTGGCACCAAGTTTACTGAAAACGTCTGCATCTGCTGGAATCCCAGGGTATGTGGATAGTTATCTTTATGCCGAAAAAGCAATTTTACGAAAAAAAGCTCTTAAAACTTCTGAGGCGGCTGATCTTGCTGCGTATTTACTTTCCCCAAGATCTTCCGGGATTACGGCACAAACAGTTGTGGTGGATGCCGGTATGTCGGTGAACTATTTTGATTCTGAAATTGTCAAGGGAGCGGTTGGCTGACTAGCACCCATAAGAGAAACACAATGAATACAAAAACAATTGATATACAGGAAAGGATTATTGTCGCACTTGATGTGGACAACCCTGAAGCTGCAAAGGAGATGGTGAAACGCTGTGAATCCCAAACCCGCTATTTTAAGGTGGGATTACAGTTGTTTATGGCTAGTTACTTTGAAGTGGTGGATTGGATTATTGATCGTGGCCACAAGGTGATGCTGGATCTGAAGTTTTTCGATATTCCTGAAACAGTAAAGCTTGCGGTTCAGCAGGTGAACAGCAGAGGCGTATCTCTTGCGACCATCCATGGAAACGATGCAATTATTCGTGCAGCAATGGAGGCACGAGGAGATTTGCAGCTTCTTGCTGTGACAGTACTCACCAGCTTCGGGGAAGAGGATCTTCGAGCAATGGGAATGACGCAATCCGTGGAAGATCTTGTTCTCTTTCGTGCCAGACGAGCATTGAAACTTGGTTGTGATGGTGTGGTTTCCTCCGGGCTTGAGGCAGAACGACTCCGAAAAGATTTAGGCGATAAGCTGTTGATTGTGACCCCAGGTATCAGACCGGGAAGCAATGTTAGTGATGGAACAGATGACCAGAAACGAATTATGACAGCAGGACGCGCAATTGCCACTGGCGCTGATCATGTTGTAGTGGGACGGCCAATCACAAAAGCAGAAGATCCGGCAGGAGTTATAGAAACAATGCAGCAAAATATTATTGCTGCGATGAGTAATCCCTTGTAGGCATTTGGTGCTGTAACGATTTTCATTGGCAGACACTGAATTTTAGTAAACATTCGGGTTGAGCTCAAAACAGCCCAGACCACTGAATTGTAAATGTTTGGATAGTGCCCCCAGGTTCGTTTGATCCGGCTTGTGAACTATATTGGTTCATATGTGAGCAAGCCGGATCGAACGAAGATGGGGGGCTAGCCGAATATTTACGAATTTTATCACCATAATTGAGGAACATAAACATGGCAACCGTTGAAGCAATCTGTATAAGTAAAAAGAAAGGCATGGTTAAAAAACCAGTTGAAAAGGCTTCATTCCTGGAAGGATTCGGAATAGAGGGCGATGCCCATGGTGGAAAATGGCACCGGCAGGTTTCTTTACTGGCTGGTGAAAGCATTGATACTGTAAAGTTGAAGCTTCCATCACTAAAAGATGGGGCATTTGCTGAAAATATTATTACCAGAGGTCTTGATCTTTCTTCGGTAACAGTGGGTGATACGCTTCAAATAGGTACTGATATTATCCTTGAGATCACTCAAATCGGGAAAGAATGTCATAATGATGGTTGTGTTATCAAAAAGGCTACTGGTGATTGCATAATGCCTAAAGAGGGAATTTTTGCCAAAGTAATGCAGGGTGGCGAGGCACAGGTAGGTGCGGCGATAGTT